>NZ_WEII01000123.1:0-10677 GCF_009183805.1 Bacillus sp. B2-WWTP-C-10-Post-4
CTACTTAACAAGTAAATTAAATCAAATGTAATATCAATCATCATTTCATTCATGTATACCAGGCTCCTTTTTATTTAAAGTAAAAGTATATTTTGATAGACTAATCTACTAACTTACAATTCATCTTCAGTCAATCTCTTTGTAGTATATGTATACCCTTCCTAACCTTTTCTAAACGTAAAAAACTATAATTATATTTTTTCTTATTTATATGTTTAACATTTTTTAAAACGGGTATGTTTATATTGTTATGCTTACTATATGGAAAGGAATATTACGATGAACGCCATTCACTCTACTACTATTTCTTATAATGAAATACCTACAATAACGCAGATTCATCATTTTTATGCTTTAATGACAACATTTCAAACGAATGTATTTATAAGTAAACACGGAACACTTACTTCTATTAAAAACTTAAGCACTCTAGTATCCTTTTTCCTTACTGTAAAAAAGAGAGAGCTTGTATTATTTATCTTTGAAGGAATAGATGCAAAAAGAGCTTTAAGAACACTCTTTCCTTCTTAAAAGTTTTGTTATCCCCTGTTCCCTCGATTGTTACTTTTCATATATAGTTTTATATTTCAAAATGATTTCCTCTATGAAAAACGCCCCCCTAATATAATAGGGGGATTTCTAGTTTGGCCTTATGAAAACTGATATAATATATATTACGTTTTCATTCTTTACGATTGAAAACTTTTAATAATCTTGAAGGTAGGAATTTTTGATGAAATCAAAAGCAAAATTTAGTATTCGTTACAAAATTATGGCTGGTTATTTAGTTATCATTTTGTTCTTACTTATTTCTTTCATTATGTTGAACAATGAGATTTCTAATTTACAAAAATCTCGTAATTTTATTATTGAGCACGATTTTAAAGTTCTCAATTTAACAAATCAAGTGGAGAAAGATTTACTAACAATTGAAAATAAAGCGAAAGGGTTTATCATTTCTAATAATCCAAATTACGTACAATCTCTTAATTCTGCGGAAAAGGATTACGAAAAGCATTATCAAGATCTTTTCTCATTATTAGAGGATAACCCATCTCAGCAAGAAAAATTAAAACAGATTAACGAAAATATTATTAGTTGGATAAATAAAGAGATTCACCCGTTAATTGCAAATCATAATAGTAATAATGTACAAACAATCGACACGACTCAAATTCAGTCCTTACAGTCACAGGTAACTAACTTCCGTAGCACTGAGGAGCAATTAACGAAAAAAAGAGCAGCACAATTAGATACTGAAAATAATAAATTAGAGATTTGGTTATACAGTTTATTGTTCTTACTTTCTTGCATTTCCATTATTGTTTCCCTTTATATTTCTAATTCCATTACAAAAACGATTAAAAATGTAATTCAAGCTATTAAATCCATTTCTTCTAAAGAAAAAATCACGGAAAGAATTCATGTAAACACACGTGATGAAATAAAAGATCTTGCTCATACAACGAATCACTTACTAGACGAAATATCGAAAAGAGAATGGTTACAAACTGAGCTTGCAGAATTAATTTTAATGTATCAAGGTGTATCTTCTATTGAGATGTTAGGTAACAAAATTCTTAGTGGAGTGATACAAAAAACGCAAACTTCTTGCGGTGCATTTTATGTACGTGAAGAAATTGAAGACACTGTCTATTATGTGAAGAAAGCTTCTTTCGCCGATCAAGGTGCTGATATTGGGAAACAATCCATTCAAATGGGTGAAGGTTTCATTGGACAGTCTGCCTTAGAAAAGAAAAGTTTTATTCTCAGAGACATACCCGAAGAGTTTCGTTATGTCACTAGTGGAGTATTAGAAATACGCCCTAAAAATCTATTAATCATCCCTATCTTATTTGAGGATGAAGTGATCGCAGTAATGGAGTTAGTAAGTGTAACTGAGATTTCAGATTTACATCAAGATTTAATTCAACAAACCGTTGATAATCTAGGTTTAACAATCCATAGCATTATGGGACGTATGCGAATTCAAACTCTTTTACATGAATCACAAGCAATGACAGAAGAGTTACAAGTTCAATCAGAAGAATTGCAAACGCAAGCAGAAGAACTACAAATGCAAGCAGAAGAATTAAGAACAACGAATGAACAATTAGAGTCTAGAACGGAAGAGGCGGAGCAAAAGACAGCTGACTTACAAATTACTAAATCAGAATTAGAAGAAAAAGCAAGTGAGTTGTTGCGTAGTTCAAAATACAAATCTGAATTTCTAGCCAATATGTCACATGAATTACGCACACCGTTAAATAGTATTTTACTATTATCTGAAATGTTAAAAGAAAATCATGATAATCATTTATCCGATGATGAAATTGAATTAGCAACCGTCATTCATTCATCAGGGAAAGATTTACTTACTTTAATTAATGACATACTAGATTTATCGAAAGTAGAAGCTGGGAAACTAGATGTCATTTTCGAAGCAACGAATATAAGTGATATGGCAGCAAGTATGCATCAAAACTTCTTACATATCGCTGCACAAAAAAATGTCGAATTTACGATTAAAGACAGTGACACCATTCCGGATCTGTTTTATACAGATGCAAAACGGATTGAGCAAATTATTAAAAACTTATTATCCAATGCATTTAAATTCACCGAAAAAGGATCCGTTTCTTTACATTTCGATTCAATAGAAATAAGTAATTTGAGTCATGATATGCAGTCTATAAGTAAAGATTGGATTACAATTTCAGTAAAAGATACTGGTATTGGTATCGCTAAAGAACAGCATCAACTTATTTTCGAAGCCTTTCAGCAGGCAGATGGCGCAACGATTCGGAAGTATGGTGGTACAGGATTAGGTTTATCTATTTGTAAAGAGTTTGCTAGATTGTTAGGTGGTTGGATTACGTTAGAGAGTCATGTAGGAGCAGGCAGTACTTTTACAGTATATATTCCTAACCTTCCAAATGGATTACATGATATACAGTTATCCAATTTAGAAGTCGCGGCAACGATAGAAGATGTTATTCCTGCTGAAGTTGTTGAAGAAACTATCGTTACTACCGAAACAAATAACGTCTTCCAAGAGAAAACCATTTTAATTGTCGATGATGATCATCGAAATATATTTGCGTTACAAAATGCATTAAAAAAACAAAATGCCAACATTATTACTGCCCAAAACGGCTTAGAGTGTTTAGAAATACTAAAAAGCAATACAAATATTGACCTTATTTTAATGGATATTATGATGCCTAATATGGACGGTTATGAAACGATGGAAAATATCCGAATGAACTTAGGGTTAAGTGAAATACCTATTATCGCATTAACTGCTAAAGCAATGCCAAATGATAAGGAAAAATGTTTATCTGCTGGCGCTTCAGATTATATAAGTAAACCATTAAATCTACATCAACTCTATTCGGTAATGAGTGTATGGTTAATAAAATAAGTGAGGTTTAGTTGGAGTGGAAAATAAGTATTATAATTTTGATCCATCAGTAGATACAGATGAGCGCACGAACTTAGAAATTGAATTACTATTAGAAGCAATATTTAAACTATCAGGATTTGATTTTCGCCAATATGCTCGCACATCTATTTATAGAAGAATTTGTAATAGAATGCAGCTCTCTAATATCCCTACCATTTCAAAATTAATTGAAAAAGTAATTCACGAGGAAGGGGTTTTAGAACAGTTATTAAATGATTTCTCGATTAATGTAACTGAGATGTTCCGTAACCCTGCCTTTTTTAAAGCGCTTAGAGAGCATGTTATTCCTGAATTAAAAAAGCAACCTGAAATTAGAATTTGGCATGCTGGATGCGCAACTGGTGAAGAAGTATTATCAATGTCCATCTTACTTCACGAAGAAGGATTAAGTGAAAAGTCGGTTATTTACGCAACAGATATGAATACAAATGTGTTAGAAAAAGCAAAACAAGCTATCCTCCCGTTAAATAAAATGCAAACTTATACGAAAAATTATTTACAAGCTGGCGGTACACAAGCATTTTCTAACTATTATTCAACAGATAATCGTTTTGCTTATTTTAATCCATCACTTTTACAAAACATTATTTTTGCACAGCATAATTTAGTAACTGATCAATCTTTTAACGAGTTTCATATTATACTTTGTCGTAACGTTTTAATTTACTTTACAAGTAAACTTCAAAATCAAGTGCAGCAACTATTTTATGAAAGTTTAAGTCACAATGGTTTTCTATGTTTAGGAAATAAAGAAACGCTTCGTTTTTCAAATATAATGCCGCATTATACCCAATTTAATCCTAGCGAACAAATTTATCAAAAAATACAATAAAAAGCGTATGAAATCCTCTGTTTGGATTTCATACGCTTTTTATTTCGCATTCGTTTGTATCATAATTAGACACATATCATCTGATTGCGCTTTCTTTTGTTCTTCCTTGTAAAACCCTTCTATCTCGCCTTCTAAATCTCCCCATTTTCTTTCTGTAAAAGTACGTAATTTCTCTTCAGCCTCAAATTCATCATTTGCAATTGCTTCAAGAACACCATCTGTAAACAATACGATTTGAGCGTTCTTCTCAAAAGGTATAACTATCTTTTCAACTTTTATTTCATCAAAAAATCCTACCGCACAACTCCCGCGATTTAGTTCAACCATATTTGTTTCATCAACTAAAACGTATCCAGAAGGATGCCCTGCATTTACATATTCAATCGTTCTCTTTTCTGTATCTACTACTAAATATATCGCTGTAAAATAATATGGAATATCGTCATTCTCATTATGTAAAAGAGTCATATATTTATTTAAGTCTTTAATGACAAGTTCTGGATCGATTAAAGATTTAATCGTTTCACGTAATACAGACGAAATAAACATACAAACTAATGAAGCAGATATACCATGTCCCATCACGTCTAATAATATAATACCGTAGCGGTTTTCATCGATTTTATACCAATAATACATATCTCCAGCTAATTTAAATGAAGGTAAGTAACTTGCTTCAATTTTTATATAATCTTCTCTTAATGGGCTACTTAATAAGTTTCTTTGTACTTGCGTAGCTAAATCTAGTTCATTCCGAAGATTTTCTTCTTGTTCTTTATGCCAATTTAATTCCGATTTCAAGCGTAATGCTACACGCATACGCGCTAACAATTCAACTTTATTTATCGGTTTCGTAATATAATCCATTGCCCCCATATCAAGAGCTTCGGCCAATTTATTGGCATCCTCTAAAGCTGTAACAAAAATAATAGGAATATCTTTAAACTTCTCCTCTTTTTGTAATCGCCTACAAACTTCAAGTCCATCAATTTCAGGCATCATAATATCTAATAAGATTAAATCAATTTCATTATACCTGGAAGAATCTTCTCCAAATTGAATGTATTCGAAAAGCTCTTGTGCAGAATTCAGCGATACAAGATCCTGATATCCGGCTTGTTTTAAAATTTTTTCAATTACAAAGATGTTAACCGGATTATCATCGACAATTAAAATGGACACAAGTTATTTCCCCTTTTCTTATTTAAAATGTAAATCTATTATCATTTTCTATTTTTCTAGTATTGCATACTCAGTTACAAAATGAAAATTTCCTACTCTAACATAATTTTTATACAGCAAAAGAACAAACCCCCAGAAATGAGAGTTTGTTCTTTCATTCTATAAATTTCCACTATTAATTTAACACCATTGCTTTGTCATTTAAAAGACGATCTAATTCTTCCATATGATTTGTTTCATCTGCAATCATATCTTCTAGTTTTACAACTAACTCTGTCATATTTAATTTCGCTGCTTGTTCTTTTCTCGTTTCATAACGCTTAATTGTCTCATATTCTGATTGTCTAGCGGATTTTAACATTTCTCTAACATCTTCTACTTGTTTCACTGGTAAAGGGATTGTAGTAGGTGTACCACCTAACGTCTTAATTTTCTCTGCTAAATATAGGGCATGTCCTTGTTCATCACTAATTTCAGATTCAAAGAAAGGTTTTAACACTTGTCTATATATACCAGAAACTGTAGCTGCATTATGGTTATACATAATAATTGCTGAGTATTCTCCTGCTAAATCTTCATTCAATCCTTCTATTAGTTCTTTCACATCGTGTGACATTTTTATATCTCCTCCTATATTTAATAACTACCCCTTTTCTCATGTTTTAAACATAATGATTTTAAATTTTTATGTATCTAAAAATGCTGCTTGCTTCAATTTACTTATCGCTTGTCTTTTAATACGAGAAACGTGCATTTGTGAAATACCTAACCGTTCCCCTGTATCTTTTTGATTTAAATTTTCTCCAAATATATAATGAATAACACTCTTTTCTGTGTCATTTAATACGTTAAAAATATCCTTTAAAACGAGACGCCTTTCTGTCTCTTCATATCCTTGCTCTACTTCACCTACAGATTCAATCCTCGCTACCGAACTGCCATCAGATGAATTTTCAACTACATCATCTAAGGAAGATACGCGATAATTATTTTTCGCATCCATAATTTCTAGCACTTCCTCTTCGGATAGTCCTAAATGATCTGCAATCTCTATAATCTTCGGTGAACGCTGGAAACGATCTGTTAGCTCCTCTATCGCAAGTTTAATCTTCCCGCCTAAATCTTTAATTCGCCTTGGAACGTGAATACCCCAAGTTTTATCACGTAAATATTTCTTTATTTCGCCTACTATTGTAGGTATTGCAAACGGCTCAAAAGCATTCCCTATCGAATAATCATACCTTCTTATTGCACCTAAGAGCCCTAACATTCCTACTTGTATAATATCTTCATGCATCGGCCCACCTTTTGAATAGCGATATGCAATGGAGTATACAAGATTTTTATAGTGATTAACCAATCTTTCCTGTGCTTCATCACATTGGTTTTGTTGGAAGTCTGCAATTAGTTTAATAACGTCTTCTTTAGTAAGATTTGTAGGTTGAGATTGGATTTCCATCATTCTCCACCTGCTCTCTTTGTATATATTTTGTCATTAAAACTGTCATGCCCTCATCATGCATAATTTGTATATCATCCATTAACGTATTGATTAAATATAAACCTAAACCATTTTCTGGCAAATGCTCTACTGGTTTATTAATATCATACGGACCAACTTTACTTTTTAAGCTATTAAAATCAAAGCTAACTCCATTATCCGCAGCCATAATTTCTAATCGATCTTCATATAAGCCAAAGACAATTGTAATTTCTCCAACGTCTTCTTTATATGCATGTTGTACAATGTTTGTACATGCTTCACTAATAGCAATTTTCATATCTTCTATATCGTCATAAGCAAAGCCCATTCGATTCGCAACACCAGCCATTGTTAAACGAATAATAGCCACATATTCTGCTTTTGCAGGAATTTTCATTTCTATCTTTTCAAATCTCTCCATCATCCCTAGTCACCTTCTTTCTACTTTTTCAAAATCGGAATTCAAATTTAATATTTCTGTTAGCCCTGTAATATCAAATAATCTTTTTAGCCTTTTAGACACACCGATAAACTCTAGTTTTCCATCATTTTTCTTAACTGCTTTTAATAGAGCTATAAAAACGCCTAAACCAGTACTATCCATATAATCTACGTTATGAAAATCTACTACAATATGAACCTCTTTTTCGCTTGCAATAGGCATAATCTTATTTTTCAAATCTGATGCCGTATAAGCATCAATTTCACCATTAAGTTGTACTGTATAACCTACATCATTTTGCAAAATATTTATTGCCAAATTCATCATTTCCGCCCCCTTATCTCAAACTCTTACTATTTAATTACCCATAAAAATTAATTTTAAACATATTTTTTTATTTTCATTATAAATAAATTTTCTACACCTTTCTCGGCTTAACACTTAAATCGTACTAATAAATGTTTAAAACTTATAATTTTGTGTATGTATAATGTATAAACATTATTTTTAGGGGGATCTATCTATGGAAGAGCACAACTTTAAAAAGGGAGATTTTGTTCAATTTTCTTATCGACACGATCATGCTACAACGTTAGTTGGTTCCATTATTAACATACTAACAAATACAATTGTAGTTGATATAGGTAATAGCGAGGACTTATCTCATATAGAGCCAAGGCAGGTCGTAAAGATAAATAATTGTGAAAAAGTAACGATGGTTTAATACATAATAAAAAGTGTAATTTCAATGAGCGGGGGCCTTCATCCCCCGCTCATTCCTATGCAGATTACATTAAAAAAGCATCCAAATTAGTTCAATTGGATGCTTTTTTATGTATATTTATCAGTTCATTCACTTTATAGTTATATATAATAAACTTAAGATTACTATTCATTATCATACTTACGCTTTCCGCAGCATTCTAGAGAAGAATGTAACGATTAAAATAAAGACGATTGCACCTAATAACGCTGGAAGAATAAAGATGCCTCCCCATTCAGGACCCCAATGACCAAATAACGCACTACCTACCCAAGATCCAATTAAACCAGCAATCACATTACCAACTATACCTAAAGGAAAGTCTTTTCCCGTAATCATTCCGGCTAACGCACCAATAAGTCCACCTACAATACACGTAATAATAAGTCCCACAATTAAACCTCCTATATTGTTTTTATATTTGATTTATCAAGCTTTGGTATGTAACCAAAGCTTGATAAACATGTATCATTCTTTATTATCCAATCCATCACTTATCTTTTGTTTCACTTTTCCGACTTTTTCTTTTATCGTTCCCTTCGTTTTTTCCCACTTCCCTTCATTTTTCAACTCTCTATCTTCTGTAACTTCACCAATTCCTTCTTTTACTTGTCCTTTTTTCTTTTCAACTTTACCTTTAACTTGTTCTTTTAGTCCGTTCTCACTCATATTTACAATCTCCTTTTCGTAATAGATTTATAGATTTACAGGATACAAATTTAAATAGAATACATGCATCTTCTTTCTTGTAACCATTCACCGACTCTTTCTAAATCCTTAACGAATAACAAGATTTTTCCTTCATCCAGCTTTTCTTCGTAGAAGTTCGCCTCTTCCTCATTAAGCCCTAACTCTTGCATCTTATTTCTTAACTGATCTCCTGTGTTTTGAAAGACGTTAATAATGCTTGTCCCAAGTCCCTCCTCTTTTATCCCAATTGTATTCACGTCTGCATTGTCTGCGATTCTATCTGTCCTCTCTTTCTCATGTGTTAATACGTAAATATCTTTTTGGTCTATCCCTTTCTTCACTAGATCATTCGCCGCATTCATGACCTCTTTCTCCGTAATAAATTCATATACAAAAGGTTTACTATACTTCGTTTCCATCTTTAACTTCCTCCTTTAAAATGAATTATTTGTTATATTATATGTAGTACACCCATTTTCGAAATGTTAAACATAAAATATGAAAAAAGTTATGTGAATTTTGATTTTAATAGAGAATGAACATCATCATTTACCACTTTAAAACATCTTCTCCTTACAATAACTACCTAAATTAACAGAAAATTGTTATAATTAAAATTGAGGAGGGATACTATGAAAAAAATCATATCTATATGCGCTCTAACCGCTTTATCTTTCACTTTAATAGGTTGTACAAGTACCTCGGCTACAGATAAAGCTTCACAAGTTAAGCAAGAGCATAAACAAAATACCTTTCAATTAAATTCTGCTAATATTACAGACATTGAAATACTGAAAACAACAAATCATACTACTTCCAAATCTCAAACAGACAACGAAAAAATGATACAATCTATCGTTTCAGCAGTCCAAAAAGGCACTCCTAAACAAATCACACTAGATCAAAAAAAGAGAGAATCTGCACATTCTACTATTACTGTAACATATAAAGATGACTCAAAAGAAGAATTTCTTGTGTGGGCTGATAATAAGGAGCAAATTTCGATTGCTAAAGATGAGAAGAAAGATAAGGTAGAAGGTGTGATAGTGAATATTAAAGATGCTAAAATAATGAAGGATTTCTTTTAAAATTCTAATTAACGTAAAAAAAGTAGGATTACATCCTACTCTTTTTTTAATCATGTCCAATAAATAGACTTTTATAAAATCTATTTAAGGTCTAATTTTGCTAAATCATGTTGTAAAACATTGTTTCCTTCTTGTGGGTTAAATATGATTGCACTAAGACCAAAAACATTCGTAACAACATCTCTATCTTTCGGACGAATGATTCTTACTTCATAAGCAAAAAGTGCTGGAGGAAGAGCTGCTGAACGAAAAGTAACATATCGATTAGGTGGCAATGTTTGTGTTGAAGGGTCTATTAATGGTAACAATACCGGAGAACCAGATGACCAATCAAACATTTCAACTGTTACTCTACGAGTATCATCTGGATCAACATTCATAGCTTCAACAGTAAGAAATAACGTAGCGGAATGTCTACGTAATACACCCGTTGACAAAGTTTCATTGTGATGTTTATGACATCTTCCAGGAGGATGACCATAGCCATAGCTCATATCAATTCCCCCCTTTCATTTACAATTAAGGACAAGTATTCCTTATAATATATAATGCTAGTATTCTTTTAATGAAAGGTATAAAAGCGGATTTCTATCTATATTATTAGATATTTTATTTTTCATTTATTCGCTCTTAAAGAATAAAATGAAACTTTAATCAGCCCCCACCAATCCGGGTCTTACTATCCGAAAAATAGCGGCATAAATCTATTTTAAAAAGGACCTGCTCCATTT
>NZ_WEII01000124.1:0-10652 GCF_009183805.1 Bacillus sp. B2-WWTP-C-10-Post-4
ATGTTAAATATATATTTAACAGACCGAAACGGAAAACTACAAGAGATTGAGGAAATGCAAAAGGGGTGCTGGATTAATGTACTTCATCCAACAGAAGAAGAAATTCAATATCTAGTACAAACTTTAAATGTAGACTTAGATTTCATTAAAGACCCTTTGGATGATGAAGAACGCTCTCGTATTGAAAAGGAAGACAATAATACTTTAATTATCGTCGATATTCCGACAGTTAGACATGACGAAGAAGGAAATTCGATTTATGACACGATTCCAATAGGTATGATTGTGATGCCGGATTGTTTTGTTACAATCTGCTTAGAAGAGAATCCAATTTTTGAACGTTTTATTAATCAACGTATTAAAGAATTTTATACGTTTAAGAAGACGCGCTTTGCACTTCAGCTCTTATATACGATTTCTACTTATTATTTAAGATACTTAAAGCAAATAAATCGAAAAACAATTGATTTAGAGCATCAATTAAATCAGTCAATGAAAAATAAAGAGATTTTCACATTGTTAGGCCTTGAGAAAAGCTTAGTATACTTTACAACGTCATTAAAGGCTAATAAAATTGTAATTCAAAAGTTAATGCGTAATAGTACATTTTTAAAAATGTATGAAGACGATCAAGATTTATTAGAAGATGTATTAATTGAAAATAAACAGGCTATTGAAATGGCGGAAATATATAGTCATATTTTAAGTGGAATGATGAATACTTTTAGCTCCGTTATATCAAATAATTTAAATAGTGTTATGAAACTGTTAACGTCAATTACGATCATTTTATCTTTACCGACGATGGTTTCTAGTTTCTTTGGAATGAACGTAAAGGTTCCGTTTGAAGGAGAAGCCCACGGTTTTGTAATTGTACTCATCATATGTGTAACACTATCTTTCACGTTAGCTTTTGTTTTTTGGAAGAAACGTTACTTTTAACGATAAGAAAGCTGCTCTAGCATAGTTATACAACTACGCTAGAGCAGCTTTTTTGCTATGAAATCTCAAATTTTGAATAGAATATAACTTGTACAATGTAATGTATATAAAGGGTATGTATTCCATATAAGCCTTGTTCAATTAATGAAATGGGGTTAAAATTACATATTGTTAATGAAAAGTTGGAGGAAATACATCATGGAATTGTTTCAATTACCGAAAGCATTCCTGCAAATGAATACAATTTTTATCTCCATATTGATCGAAGCACTTCCTTTCGTGCTCATTGGTGTATTTATTTCAGGATTCATTCAAATGTTCGTGACAGAAGATATGGTGGCAAAATGGATGCCGAAGAACCGATTTCTGTCTGTTTTATTAGCTACTTTTTTAGGTATGTTGTTTCCAGGTTGTGAATGTGGAATTGTTCCGATTGTAAGACGATTAATTGGAAAAGGCGTTCCACCATACGCAGGGATTGCATTTATGTTAACTGGACCTATTATTAATCCAGTTGTATTATTTGCTACTTATGTTGCCTTTGGGAGTAGTATGCACATGGTATGGTATCGTTCTATTGTAGCGATTATCGTAGCCATTATCGTTGGAATTATATTATCCTTTATGTTTAAAGAACATCAATTAAGAGATGATCACTTCCCAGAAGTGAATAATAAGCGTCCACTGCGTAAAAAAATGTGGGATGTATGTACACACGCTGTTGAGGAGTTCTTCTCAATGGGAAAATATTTAGTACTAGGCGCGTTAATTGCAGCAGCGGTACAAACGTTTGTACAAACTTCAACACTTCTTGCTATTGGACAAGGTCCGTTTTCTTCATCAGCTGTTATGATGGGACTTGCTTATATATTATCACTTTGTTCAGAGGCAGATGCATTTATCGCTTCTTCGTTCCAAAGTACGTTTTCAACAGCTTCACTTGTCGCGTTCCTCGTTTACGGACCGATGGTGGATATTAAAAATATGTTTATGATGCTTGCGACATTTAAAACGAAATTTGTAATTGTTGTTATAGTTACAGTTACTCTTGTTGTTTATGCAAGCTCACTACTCATTTATGCGATGGGGTGGTAGGTTATGTTTCGAGCATATATATTATTAGGTTTTACAATATTAATTGCGCAGCTTCATATTTCTGGTAACATTACGAAGTATATCAATATGAAGTATGCCTATTTATCAACAACAGCAGCAATTATTTTAGGTTTCTTAACGATTATACAAATTATCGTCGTTTTCCAAAAAGAGCACCAAAAGGAAAAAGAGAAAAATGATTGCAGTTGCGACCATAGCCATTGCGGGCATGATCATTCAAAAGATGAGAATACATGGTGGAAAAAAGCATTTTCGTACTCATTGTTCTGTTTTCCAATTATCTCAGGGTTATTTTTCCCAATTGCGACGTTAGATTCGGATATTGTTAAAGCGAAGGGCTTTCACTTTCCTGTTGCACAAGCAGAAAGTAAGGATCCATTTATGACAAGACAATTTCTAAGACCTGATACGAGCATTTATTACGGGAAAGAAGGATACCGCGGTGTAATGGAAAAAGGGAAGAAAGAGTTTGTTACGAAAGACAATATTAATTTGAAAGATGAAGACTTCCTAAAGGGTATGGAAACAATTTATAATTATCCTGGCGAGTTTACTGGGAAAAAATTATCTTTTAAAGGGTTTGTTTTTAGAGATGATTCTTCTAAAAAAGAACAATACTTCTTATTCCGTTTCGGTATTATACATTGCGTAGCAGATTCTGGTGTGTATGGTATGTTAGTGAAAAAACCAGAAGGCGTAGAGTGGAATAATGATGACTGGATTCAAGTAGAAGGAGAGATAACTACTGAGTTTTATCAGCCGTTTCATGCGAATATTCCTGTATTAGAAGTAACAAAATGGAATAAAGTTGAACAGCCGAAAGAACAATATGTATTTAGAGGAGCCGATTGATAAAATCGGTTCTTTTTTGTGGACTAAAAGTTCTGAATGTTGTTAATATTAAACGTGTAGTTCATTTAGTATAGTGATTATTGAAATATTAGGGATAGATCATTAAAGGGGTGATAACAATGACAGAAGTAAAGGGGAAAACAGCCAATGAGTCAAGGGTGTTCAAAACGAGCCGAGTCTTCCCAACAGATTTAAATGATCATAACACGCTATTTGGTGGGAAGATATTAGCGGAGATGGATATGGTTGCTTCTATTTCAGCATCCAGACATTCAAGAAAGGAATGTGTCACAGCATCTATGGACTGGGTCGATTTCTTACATCCTGTTCGTTCTTCAGATTGTGTTAGTTATGAATCTTTCGTAATTTGGACGGGAAGAACTTCGATGGAAGTGTTTGTGAAGGTAGTGGCTGAAGATTTAATTTCAGGTGAGAAGCGTATAGCGGCAACGTCATTCGTTACTTTTGTGGCACTTAGTAAGGAAAATAATCCAGTTCCAGTACCGCGTGTTATCCCTGAAACCGAAGAAGAGAAAGAATTACATCGTATTGCTGTGTTACGTGCAGAACAGCGTCATATACGTAAGGCAGAGAGTAAGAAAGTAGCCACATTGTTAACCTTTTGAGATGAATATTTAGCCATTTAAGTTACTATAGCAGTCAGAAATGGTTTTAAAATGAAAAGCGGACACCTAAAAATAGGTGTCCGCTTTTATAGTTTTTTCATCCACATATCATATGGCAGTAGCTACTTAGCAGAAGCAAGCAGCACCGACGATGATTAAGAGGATAAATAATACGACTAATAGCGCAAATCCATTACCATGTGCGAAGCCCATTGTTATTTCCTCCTTTTATTTTAAGATACAACATACAATATGCAAATGAGCTATTGTTTGATATGGACATATATCATGCAATGACATATTTTCTTGAATGATAATGTAATAAAAAAGGGAAGATATAGAAATAACAGTAAGTGGAGAAAGGAATTTATCCATGAAGCACTTTTTCGCTATAATCCTTTGTTTAATAGGTGTATTCATTTGGATGAACATCGATGTAGAAATGGGGAAGGAAATGGCTAGTGAATATGAATTAGGACAAGTTCGATTAGGTGAATTTCAACTACATACGAACGGTGAAGAGTTATATAGAAAATTATTTGAGGATATAAACGATGCAGAAAAATATATATATATCCATTTTTATATTGTAGGAAAAGATGAAATAAGCCAAGAATTTTTACAGTTATTAGAGAAAAAAGCATCTAGCGGAGTAGAAGTGAAATTGTCAGTCGATCGGATAGGTGGATATAAGCTGAAGAAAAAGGTAATTAGCCGATTAAAGGAAAACGGTGTGAAGTTTACATTTAGTAAAAAACCGAAACTGAAAAATGTGTTCTATTCTTTGCATCAACGAAATCATAGACGTATTGTTACGATAGATGGAAAGGTATCATACGTCGGTGGCTTTAATATCGGAAAGGAGTACCTTGGACAAGATCCAAAGTTTGGGCCATGGCGTGATTATCACGTGCGTATCCATGGTGAGGGTGCAGCGGATATGGAAAGAAAGTTCGCCGAAGATTGGAAAGAAGATACAGGAGAAAAAATGCCTATACATGAAAGTATACCTACATTAGGGAATATAAAATATCAATATTTATTTTCAAATGGAAAAGGCTTATGGGAAAAGTATGGGGCACTTTTAAAAAAAGCTAAAAAGTCTTTAATTATAGCTACACCATATTTTGTACCAAGTAAAGAAATGGTGAAAGAGTTAAAAGCTGCATTAAATCGTGGTGTTAATGTGAAAATTCTCGTGCCATTTAAAAGTGATGCCATATTGTTAAAACAAGCTGCCTATCCATATTTGAAAGATATGTTACATGCTGGAGCGGAGATTTATCAATATCGAAATGGATTTTTTCATGGGAAAGTAACAATCATAGATGGGGAAATTGTTGATATTGGGACAGCGAATTTTGATAATAGAAGTTTTTATTTAAATTGCGAGTCTAACTGTATCATATATGATAAAACAGTTGTTGATGAAGTATGGAGTCGATTACAGGTAGACTTTCATAAATCAAAACAATTTTCTGAAGAAGATTTTGAGGAAATTAGTAGATGGGATTGGTTTTTAGCAAGAATAGCGAATGTTTTAGCATCATATTTATAGTATATGGACAAAAGAGAAGGGAGGCGCTTTAATGGACTGTATGAAAGAATTAATGAGATATAGTTATATGCTAATATACAAGGTTGGAGAGTATGCTGGAAAGGTCAGAGACGAAGAATTAAAAAATCTATTACAGCACCATTTACCATATATGTTACAAGCATATAATGAACAAGTAAATTTTCAAGAAGGAGAGAATGTGCAGCATATAACCTGTGAAACAACGGAGTTTGATTTGCATGAAATGGAAAAGGAAACAGTTAGTAAATATACAGGGGATATTCATATTGCAATCAGTTATATTGCGCACTTGAAACGATTAGCTTTAAAGTTTGCTCAAGTTGCAGTGGAAGTTGCTAATCCAGAGTTTCGCTCATTTTTGGAAAATTGTTTCCTGAAAATGAACCGTTACGCTTATAGTGTGTGGCAATATGTTATGAAGAAGGAATATAAGATTACACATCTATATGAAAATGAAAAGTTTGCATGAGAAACTAAGGCGAAATGGTATGCGCCTTAGTTTTTTTACGTCCATTGAGAGAAAAAACTAGTTTTATTGTGTATCGATTGGAAATGAAATAAAATCAGGTTTTGTTATCAGAAAATTTACAAAAATTTACCGTATATTTACTGTTTTTCAATCTCTCCTTTAAAAATAGAGAGTAATATGAGGTTGTACATATTCTATCACAAGGAGGAAACGCAAATGAATAAATGGGTTAAATCATTAACTGCTATGGCACTTGCAAGTTCTTTATTAATGGTAGGTTGTAGTAAAGGTGAGGACAAGAAGAAAGAAGACGACACAACAACACAACAAGAGGATAAAAAGGATAAAGAAACAAGCGGAACCGAGAAGTCTACTGATTCTAAAGAAAAGAAATAAAGTAATAATAAAGCTTCCTCTCATATATGAGGAAGCTTTTTTGTTGTAAATTTATTGAGATTATTGAAAAATAGAAAGAGAATGAAAGAGGGGGAAAACAAATGAAAGTATGTATATTGGGAGCAACAGGACGAGTAGGTTCAAACATAATTAATTTAGCATTAAAGGATTCAGCTGAAGTGAATGCATTAGCGCGTGATTTAAATAGAATAGAAATACAACATGAAAGGCTACGAGTGATAGAAGGTAATGTATTGAACGAAAATGATATAAAGAAAGTGATAGAAGGAAGCGATATAGTAATTAGTGCACTTGGAACGGATCAAAATGGAACATTAGGGAAGAGTATGCCACAAATCATTAAGCAAATGGAAGAAGAAGGGGTTCGTAGAATCATAACAATAGGAACAGCTGGTATTTTACAAGCAAGAACAAATCTAAATTTATATCGTTTTCAATCAACGGAATCAAAAAGGAAAACGACAACGGCAGCGGAAGATCATTTGGCTGCATATAAAGTACTAAGTAATAGTAATAATTTATGTTGGACAGTTGTTTGTCCGACACATTTAATAGATGGTGAGGCGACAGAGGTATATCGAACTGAAAAAGATATATTGCCAGAGGGTGGATCAAAAATTACAGTGGGTGATACAGCACACTTTGCATGGGATCTATGTAAGAAAAACATATATGAAAATAGTCGAGTAGGTATTGCATATTAAAAAAACCATCCCGAAGTCGGGATGGTTAAAAGATGATATAACACAAGAAGATGATAATCATAATGATTTGGAGAATTGCTTTCGCTACTGTACTGCTTAAAAAACCAACTACAGTAGCGACTCCAACTAGAAAGGCATCTTTTGGCGCTTTTTTATGCACTAGTTCTGTTATAAATACTGATAAGAACGGTATGATAATAAGTCCGAATGGCGGGAAGAAGAACGATCCGACAATGATAGAAATCATTCCGACACGTTCGCCCCATTTAGAACTACCGTATTTTTTTAAGAAATATCCATTTGCAATAAAATCAGCAACGAAAATGAAAAGAGTGAAAATGACTTGAATAATCCAAAAAGAAGTTGTTAATTCGCCTCCATTTATACCGAAATGGTAAATCAAATATCCAGCCCAGACAGCTAGTATGCCAGGGATAATTGGATAAATGAAGGCGAGAAATGAAACAATGAAACAGGCAATGATACAAATTGTTAATAAAACAGTCACTTTATAGCTCCTTTTTAATATCTAGTTTATGTACAGCAACTTTTTTGACTTGATGTCCATCAAGTTCTAATACTTTAAATTGAAAACCAGCATATTCAATGGAGTAGCCAGCTTCAATATTTAAGTCAACTGCTTGAGAAAGAAGCCATCCTCCGATTGTATCTAAATCACTATCATCAATATGTAGGCCAAACATATCATTTACTTCAGAAATAAGCACCTTTCCATCTAAAACAGTAAGCTTAGGTGTACGCTTTTCAATCATAGGTGATTCATCCGCATCGAATTCATCTTGAATTTCTCCAATGATTTCTTCAAGAATATCTTCCATCGTTAAAAGTCCAGCAGTACCACCATATTCATCCATAACGATTGCCATCTGAACGCGATTTTTTTGAAGGTGGACTAATGTTTTACGAATTGGAACTGTTTCAAATACAGTTAGAACAGGATGTATATAAGATTCAAGTGGTTTATAAATACCTTTCGTTTGATCATGGAATACTTCTTTCGTATTGATCATCCCAATGATATCATCTTTATCTTTTTCGATAATTGGATAGCGTGTATATTTTTCAGTAGCGACGATATCCATATTTTCTTCTAACGTATTTTCAGTAGATAAGCAAATCATTTCGGTACGAGGAACCATAATTTCTTTTGCAACTCGATCATCAAATTCAAAAATGTTATTTACATATTTATATTCGGTTTGGTTTATTTCACCGCTTTTAAAACTTTCACCTAAAATGAGTCGCAATTCCTCTTCAGAATGAGCAAGTTCACTTTCTTTCGCAGGTTCTAATCCGAGTAATTTTGTGAAAAATATAGCTGTACTATTGAGTAGCCAAATGAATGGGTACATAATTTTATCAAATAAAATAAGCGGTCTTGCAAATTTGAGTGTGATTGCTTCTGCTTTTTGAATTGCGAAAGACTTTGGAACTAATTCACCTAATACAACGTGGAAAAAGGTAATAACACTAAAGGCAATAACAAAAGATAAAGTGTTAGCCATTGTTCCAGTAATATTAATTTTTTCAAAGAGCGGTCGTAGTATATGCTCCACAGTTGGTTCACCAAGCCAACCAAGCCCTAAAGAAGTGATTGTAATTCCGAGCTGACAAGCTGATAAATAAACATCTAAATTAGATAGGACGCTTCTTGCAGCTAAAGCTTGTTTATTACCTTCATTTGCAAGTTGGTCAATTCGACTTTTTCGTACTTTTACAACAGCGAATTCTGATGCAACGAAAAAGCCAGAAATAAGAATAAGTACAAAGATGAGAAAAATATTTAATATGTCCAAGCGTGTTCTCCATTCCAAGGTTTGGAATAAAGATGTCACCTCCTGCAATTATGTTATACTTTTATAATAAATCCAAATGAAAAGAATAGTCAAAGGAAAAGGGTAAATATTGGTATGTTTCTGTAATAGTTTTTGAATTTGCTGTTATTTTGTCCGCTATACAAAAGGAATAACCCCCTACTTTTAGATTATAGAGGGTTATTTTAAATTAAGGTTTTGGAACACTTCTCGTTAAAGTGTATGACTGTTGCTTGGAGTAGTTTGTGGTCCATAGTGTTTGAAGGAAAGAAAGTATGCTATATGGGATATAGAGTAGTAATAAGCCGATTGTAACAATTATGGGTGAATTTCCGCCAAATTGAACGATAAATTGTAACAGTCCATTTGCATGAAAAACGCATTCCATAAAAACGAATGAAAGAATAATGGAACCTAAAATTGATTTATGATTCGAAGTAAGCGCCAAAAACAATGTATCCACAAGAAAAGAATCATGTTTTAGTTCATATTCATTTGTGTTTTTTAAGAAAGGAATCCATTTTTTTACTGCTTGCATAACGATAATCATGGAAGTACTACATACGATGATAAATGATGAGTAGTAAGGAAGGTTTATAAATTGTGCGATGTATAGAAGTAGTAATAAGACTGAACATTGTAATACTACAGTGCAAAAAGAGTAAGGTATCCATTTCAATACAGTAGTAAACTTTTTAAACGAGTTAGGTACTTTGAAAAATAAATGGCCGATACCCAAACTTATGAAAAATCCGATCGCAAGGGTAAAAGTAAAACGAACAATCGATATAAAATATATTTCCCATATGTAAGGGAATAATGGTGTTGAATGATTAGAAGTATGTATCATTTGGTTTGCTGAGAAAAAGATAGATTCATGCATCCAATCAACCTTTGGAATTGATATAGAAGAAAGCTGTGCGAAGTTTTGAAAAATGCTAATAAATCCATTTTGATAAGAATAATTGTGTGTAATAAAAAGAGCTGGAATAGGACTTATGGCAAAAATAACAATAATACCAATTATAAATTTACATATATGTGAGCGTAATAAGGACATATAACCACCTACTCTTAGAATATTCAGAAAATTCTTATTCTTATTTTAGCTTTTTTTGAAAGAAGTTACAATATATTTTTCATTCAGTAATTCAGAGAGAAGATTTGATAGCAAAAATATGCAAGTGAAGGATTCATGAATAAATTATGACAAGAAAATGAATAATTTTCAGAAAAATAAAATAAATTATTTATTTTTTTCTGAAAATATAATATAGTTATGGCACAGAAAGTATTTTAACATAAGGAGGCTATTTATGAGGATTAAAGGGAATTACGTACCGAAAAGGGAAGTTTTACTGTGCTCAAGTTCGATTACGATAGGGGAAGCGTTAGAGCATTTAAATAAAACGGGGTATCGTTGTGTACCAGTTTTAGATGAAAAAAAAGAGAAATTTTTAGGGAATATATATAAAGTAGATATTTTAGAATATAAAGGATCACTTGATGAGAGTGTAATACAATTATTAAACGATAAAGAAGGATTTGTGAGAGAAGATTCATCTTTCTTTAAAGTATTTTTTACAATAAAAAAATTGCCTTATTTATCAGTAGTTGACGAAAAAGGGGTTTTCCTTGGAATTTTAACGCATAAAAAAGTTTTTGAGTTATTAGAGGATGCATGGGGTGTTCACTCTAGTAAATACTCTGTCATGATTGGAACGCAAGACTATAATGGAGCAATCCAAAAGTTATCGACAGTTTTAAAGAAATACACTGGTATTCAAAGTTTGATGACTTTTGATAATGATGCCTTATTAGTTCGTAGAATTATGTTTACATTAGGAGAAGAGTTTAACGACGGTGAATTAGAGACATTATTGAAAGATTTAGAAGATCACGGATTTAGAGTTGTGTATGTGGAAGAGATGAAAAATCCACGTGAAGTTGAAACGATAGAGTAACATACAAAAGCCATCTAAATTTGAAGTGCACCCCAATTGTTAGACACAGTCTAACAATTGGAGGTGCATTTTTTATGGCTAAATTTTCTTCAAAAGAAAAAATCCAAGCGGTGAAACGATATTTAGATGGTACAGAAAGTGGAAAAAT
>NZ_WEII01000125.1:0-10544 GCF_009183805.1 Bacillus sp. B2-WWTP-C-10-Post-4
ATGTTATATAATCTGTTCCATTTGTCCCTTTATAAAATCCATCAAGTACTAAAAAGTGTCCGATGTTAGCTCCATTTTGCCACATAATGAGTGCAATCATCGGCTGATTACTATTAATTTGACTTTTGAACCAATCATAAGATTTTGCTCCAGAACTTATAGCTGAGCTAACCCCATATCCGGATAATCCATATTGTATTTCACGTGAAGTTGCAGGATTATTATATGATCCACCCTTAACATACCTAACGTACTGATCTTGTGAAGGAGTTTTTCCAAAATAATTTAAAACTGAAACCGAAGTGCCTGCCCAACACCAATTTGACCTTTCTTGTAATATGTTAGGTACAGATAATTTACGATCTATTGATGTATTTGGAGGATTTCCATTAATATACGCTGACGTTACATATACTTTTTTTCCATCTTTTAAATAATAAAACCAACGATTATCTAAATTTCCTGTCCAGTAATCTTTAACCGCTTCACCATACTCCCATCCTTTAAAAGATACTGTTGTATTTCCGGGAATCACATCTACAATATTTGCATTTAAACTTTTTGCCTCTCTAACATTTACATTCAATGGAGCTGTTGTCCCTGAAAATTCAACTTCTTCTGCTATTATTTTCTGAACACCAATAAAACTAAATGTGAAAAACAATAAAAACATACAAACAATAAAATGCTTTCTTTCCTTCATTTCTCCACCCCTTCATCAGTACTAAAAAAACATCAACA
This sequence comes from Bacillus sp. B2-WWTP-C-10-Post-4, assembly GCF_009183805.1. Classification (NCBI taxonomy): domain Bacteria; kingdom Bacillati; phylum Bacillota; class Bacilli; order Caryophanales; family Bacillaceae; genus Bacillus; species Bacillus sp. B2-WWTP-C-10-Post-4. The sequence goes on from NZ_WEII01000125.1 coordinate 742, forward strand.
ATTCATCCTTATTAATTGTTCAAGCTTAATATTACATACTAACGAAAAATGACTTCTCATAAAGTGAATCTTTAATCAGTAGTGGTTTTATTCATCCCCCACTGATTATTAGTTAAACCAATCGGGCTGCCCGGCAAATAGCGGGATAAATTCCAATACAAAAAAGGAGCCTATAAATTTTTATAGACTCCTTTTTATTTCGTCGTTATTACTTAGCTAATTCTTTCGTACCCTTCATTACATCAATGAAGAATCCCCAGTTATTCACTACAGAAGAAATACTGATATGTTCATCTGGAGTGTGGACGTTGAAAATGTCTGGTCCGAATGAAATTGCATCTAATTCAGGCATCTTTTGAACGAATGCGCTACACTCAATCCCCGCATGTACAGCGAAGATTTCAATTTCTTTATTGTATTTTTCTTGATGTACTTTTTCAAATAAATTACGAATTTGTGAGTTTGGATTGTATGGCCATTCTGGATACTCTGACTCTATTTCAAATGTAGCACCAACTAATTCAGCAATATATTTGATTTCTTCTGCAACATGTTGTTTTAAACTACTTACAGAACTTCGCACTTCGTTACGTAATTTAATTTCATCTTGCAACGTTTCAATAACGCCTAAATTTGTTGAGCTTTCTACAAGACCTTTAATATCCATGCTCATACTTTGAATGCCATTCGGAATTAAGAATAATGATGAAATAAGCTGCTTTTGTGTCTCTTTAGCAAATACTTTTTCAACTTTTTCATCCAATTTTGTCAGTGTAACATGAACATCTGGATCAACAGCACGCATTTCTTCTTGTAATACACGTGTCCATGATTCTAGTTTTTCTTCTACTTGTCCTACATCTTCTGTACGAATTAAAATTGTAGCTACACTTTCACGCGGAATTGCATTCGTTTTTAATCCGCCGTGAACTTCACTTATGTAAAACTCCGTATGTACTGATAAATCACGTAATACTCGTCCTAATACTTTGTTCGCATTACCGCGTTGCTTATCAATTTCCATACCAGAATGGCCGCCTTTTAGACCACCAACATATAGACGGTATGCATCCATATTCGCTGGCGTTTCATCCCAAATTACGGGAATTGTTTCAACAGCTTTCGCACCACCTGCACTACTTACAAGTAATTTATGATCTTCTTCAGAATCAATATTTATAAATATCTTTCCTTCAAAATGATTTGGATCAATAGCAAAAGCCCCGCCCATTGTCGTTTCTTCTTCAGTAGTGATAACGACTTCAAGTGCTGGATGCGGAATTTCTTTTGAATCTAATAAAGCTAATGCATACGCAACTGCAATACCATTATCAGCACCTAGAGTTGTTTGATTTGCATATAACATGTCCCCAATGATTCGTAATTCAATTGGATCTTTTTCAAAATCATGTACTGTTGCTTGATTTTTTTCGCAAACCATATCCATATGACCTTGAATAATAATAGCTGGTACATTTTCATAACCAGCTGTTGCTTCTTTTTTAATAATAACATTTAATGCTTCATCTTGAATGACTTCCAAGTTACGCTCTTTTGCAAAGCCCACTAAATAATCACTAATTTCCTTTTCATTACCTGATCCTCTAGGAATCTTTGAAATTTCTGCAAAATGATAAAATACAGGGTGCTTTGTTAATTGTTCTAAAGTAGAATACATTTTTCAAGCTCCTCTCAAAATGAAAAAATAGTATGTAAGTCTTTTATCATTATACCATGATTCATTATTTTACCTTTCTTTTAACTTTTATTGTTCATTTTATGTACAACACTCTTACAATATTGTAAGGGCGTTGTAAGCTATATCGATTTTTCTCATTTAATAATAGTCGTATACTTTTTAAAGAAACACATTAAAGGAGATAAAGAAAATGAAAAAGTTTTTAGCAATTATTACACTATGTTTATTATTTTTTAGTTTTACTATTGGCTGTGAGAGAGCGTCACTAAATAGAATTGGTAAGGATGTATATTACATGCAGATAAAAGGCGAAGGAACTATCGAAAAAGTAGATGGTAGAAACTTACGAAACTATACGCTGCCCGCATATGATGAAGATGGTGTCAAAAAACAAATTACATTTAGAAGTACAAAAAAAGAAAACAACCATAAATTAAATGAAGACGCGTTTTTACGCCTTTATGTAGATCAAGATGATAATAGCAAAAATGAAATATCATCAATTGAAGTAAAGTCCTATGAAGAGATTCAGAAAGCAGATTTACCTGAAAAAGTAAAAGATAAGTTTACTATTAAATAAAAAAACAAAAGAAAATGCTCTATGCATTTTCTTTTGTTTTTTTCACCTGTATATATTTTGAACTACTATTATTCATCAGTTTCTCTAACCGATTTATATTCTCCGTTAATGCACCTTTCACAAGAGAGAAATCTGTATTGGATTCTTCTTTTTTTTCTTTAAAAAACGAAGACTTTTGTACATTGACTTCAGCCATCTCTTCTCCCCCTTTTCAAAAAGATACAACCTTTTATTTATATTATATAGCAAATGTAGAAAGAGTGTACACTTATGATTTTCTTTTTAATTCTTCTTCTAATTCTTCTACTTGCTGCAACGTATCCCCTTTTATTAAAGAGAAATCTGTTGTATCTTCGTTATCTTCTTTAAAAAAATCATTGTCATAATCTTTTACCACTACAATCACCTCTACATGCTAGTGTAGGAATGATTGTCCAATTTTATTCAACTTTGTCGGATTTTGTTTTTAATTTATGTATAGAAGAAAAGGACAGAAAAAGATTCTGTCCTTATTTACTAAAATAACTATGATGTATTGTTAAATTATATACATTTTCAAAATCCCGATCTTGCAGGTTATTTTTCTTTCCATCAATAACAATGAAAACGTCACTTACTATTTTTGCTGGTATAATCCCGACATTTTCTACTTGCACCGCTTTCTGCTCATTCAATTGCTCCATATGTTCTAACGGGACGATAATACTAAATTGTGAGCGAATACCACGAAAGTTTGTATTTAATTCCTTCGCAGCTTCAAAAACAACAATTTTCGCGCCAATCTTTTCCCCATATGAATCTAAAAATGCATTTAAGCTCTTTGTATATTCCTCTTCCGTATGCCATTCCATCGTACCGAATACTGCTGGATTAACATTTTGAATAATTGTCGTGTATATTTCTCCTCTCGCTTTAGATGCAATTAATGATCGTTTTATGGATTGAACTGTCTTGCCAATATCGCTAAATTTTGCACCCCATATTTCTGAAATATTAGGCGTTAAAATGAACGCAATATCAACAAAAATAACCATTGCAGTAAACATTAAAAGATTTTTCCAGAGGGTTAAATCGATTCCTTTTATCATGAAATACACGGTGACAGATATGATAAACAAACCATACCAAGTCTTTCTAATACGTTGCTTCTTCTCCTCGTACAACTCTTCATTTTTCCAATAAAAGAAAACAAGGACTACAAAGACAATCGCTAAAACAAATAAGCCAATTCGAATGTTAGAGATCATTAATCACATCACCCTCCATTCAAAAACTACTCACGATATCATTACATGCGCAAGCTGCTCTCTTTATGACAAAAGACGTGGACAAGCTTCTAAAATTAGCTACATCGCATATATATTAGAAGGTACCACGTCTTTTATCCTGCTATTTGTGAGCAGTAAGACCCCACTGATTAAAATTTCACTTTACCATGAGTCTATATTGTATATGTAGACAAGCATTCATTTCAAATTTTCGTATTAAAAAGAAATATGTTTCGGAATTTCCCCTTCAGGTACTTCTCCATCCATACTTAAATAATAATGACGAATCGGACGTAAGTTTTCGTCTAATTCATAAACAAGCGGAATGCTAGTTGGAATATTTAATGAAACTACACCATCACTTGAAAGGTTGTCTAAATATTTTACTAGCGAGCGAATTGTGTTACCGTGTGATGAAATAATTACTTTATTACCACTTTTTAATGTCGGCGCAATTTCTGAATGCCAATAAGCAAGTACTCTCTTCTCCGTATCCTCTAAACATTCAGTTAATGGAAATTCACCTTTTTTGAGTGTTTTATATCTTGGATCGGTCGCTTCATATCGAGGATCGTCTTCAGTAAGAGCCGGTGGTCTTACATCAACACTTCTTCTCCAAATATGAACTTGCTCCTCACCATATTTTTGAGCAGTTTCATCTTTATTCAGCCCTTGCAATGCACCATAATGTCTTTCATTTAGCTTCCAAGATTTATGTATTGGAACCCAAGTAAGATCCATCTCATGAAGTACAATCCATAACGTCCGAATTGCGCGTTTTAATACAGATGTATAAGCCACATCAAAAGTATATCCGTTTTTCTTTAATATTGCTCCTGCTTCTCTCGCTTCACTTAATCCATTCTCTGATAGATCAACATCTGTCCATCCAGTAAAGCGATTTTCAAGATTCCATAAACTTTGTCCGTGACGAATAAGTACAAGTTTTATCATTATAATTCCCCTTTCGGAAATGTGAATTTTATTGTTCCATTGCGTACACGTATAAAGTATCTAGTAATGTATCTTTTTATCCATTCACTCTATGACCAATCGATAGTTGCCAAATGTATGGATAAAATTTGTTCTTTTTCAAACGATAAAAACAGAAGTTTTTTCATTATTTTTGATCGACTGGTATTTCACGTTTCGATATCCAAGCATCAAAACCTGATCGGCTATTTGCCATTTCATTCATAACTTGGTGCCAATTGTCCTCACATGATTCACCAAATTTTGAAAAAATAGCACCCATTTGTTGTCTTTGTACATCACTCAGTTTTTTCTCTAAATCTGTACCTTTTTCTGTTAAAGACAACTGTTTCATACGTCGATCATGCATAGCTTCATTACTCTCAATTAAGCCCTTTTCCACAAGTTGACGTAGCGGTCCGTGGAGCGCTTGCTTACTTATTTCTAATAGTGATAATAACTCATTTACACTTATCCCTGGAAAACGTGCGATAAAAAATAAAATTCGATGATGTACTCGTTGAATGCCATATTCTTTTATAATTTCATCTGGCTTTTCAGTAAATGTTTTATATGCAAAATAAAATAATGCTAATGCCTCATTCATCTGTTCTTCTTTATGTTGTGTCATCTACTTTCCCCCTGTATGTAAATTATACCACAATCTAGTAATGAATATTTTAATCAACGCATTAGAACTTGTTCAGTCTATTGAAACATTCATTGCATAATTAGGAGATGATTCATTTGAAAAAACAATATACTGTAAGTACATATTTATTGGATAGACTACACGAATTAGGAATTGAACATATATTTGGGGTTCCTGGTGATTATAATCTTGCCTTTTTAGATGATGTGGTAGCACATAAAAATTTAAAGTGGATTGGCAATTGTAATGAATTAAATGCTGCATATGCAGCAGATGGGTACGCTCGCATAAAAGGAATCGCCGCTCTTATTACTACTTTCGGTGTTGGAGAATTAAGCGCTATTAACGGTATTGCTGGCTCATATGCGGAAAACGTGCCAGTTATAAAAATTACAGGTACGCCACCAACAAAAGTAATGGAAAATGGAGCAATCGTCCATCATACGTTAGGAGATGGAAAGTTCGATCACTTTTCCAATATGTATCGAGAAATCACTATAGCACAAACAAATGTAACACCTGAGCATGCTGCTGAGGAAATTGACCGTGTTTTACGTGCATGTTGGAATGAAAAACGCCCTGTTCATATTAATTTGCCGATTGATGTATATAATAAACCAATTAATAAACCGACAGAACCTATTATAAATAAACCTATTTTAAGTAATAAAGAAGCATTAAATAAAATGCTTCTACATGCCATTTCAAAAATAAAAAACGCCAAAAAACCTGTTATTTTAGCTGATTTTGAAGTAGATCGATTTCACGCTAAAGAAAATTTACATCAATTCGTAGAAAAAACTGGGTTTCCCATCGCGACGTTAAGTATGGGAAAAGGAATATTCCCAGAAAAACACCCTCAATTTATAGGTGTTTATACTGGTGATGTAAGTTCTCCGTACTTGCGAAAAAGAATTGATGAATCTGATTGTATTATTAGTATTGGTGTGAAGTTAACTGATACTATTACAGGCGGCTTCACACAAGGTTTTACAAAAGAACAAGTTATAGAAATCCATCCCTATACTGTGAAAATTATAGATAAAAAATACGGTCCAGTTGTAATGCAGGATGTTTTACAACATTTAAGTGATTCAATTGAGCATCGTAATAAAGATACCCTTGAAATTAAGCCATTTATTTTAGAATCATCACCTTTTACTGAAGAGTTCAATCCAAAAGCACAAATGGTCACACAAAAACGTTTTTGGCAGCAAATGTACCATTTCTTACAAGAAAACGACGTCTTAATTGTAGAGCAAGGAACACCTTTCTTTGGTAGTGCCGCTATCCCTCTACCTAATAACACTGCATATGTAGGTCAACCGTTATGGGGATCTATCGGATATACACTGCCCGCTCTACTTGGTACACAGCTCGCCAATTTATCACGGCGCAACATTTTAATTATTGGTGATGGTTCTTTCCAAGTAACTGCCCAAGAGTTATCAACTATACTACGTCAAAATTTAAAACCGATTATATTTTTAATCAATAACAACGGATACACTGTTGAACGTGCCATTCACGGCCAAAACCAACTTTATAATGACATACAGATGTGGGATTACAATAAACTATCAATGGTATTTGGATCCGAAGAAAAAAGTCTAACATTTAAAGTAGAAAATGAAGCAGAATTAGCAGAAGTCTTAACAAATATAACTTTTAATAAGAATCAACTTATCTTTATTGAAGTTATAATGAGCCAAAGCGATCAACCTGAATTGTTAGCTAAACTCGGGAAAAGATTCGGTCAGCAAAATTCTTAATATAAAAGCATAACCTAATTATACAACTAGTAGTGTAAAACTTGTTTTGAGAATAGTTTCGACACTCAAAATACATAAGGAAAAGGATGGAAAGCACCATCCTTTTCTATTTTAAGAGCCTTCTTCGACTAACGCCCCGTGTGACAAGCAAAAATTCTTAATCCATCTTTAACTTTATAGCTTTTGTCGCAATAAATGTTTTAATATGCTTATCTAATATCCTTGTTCCACCAAAATCATCCTCATAAAAACCTGTTATAGCAAAACCAGCTTCAATTTGACCTTGGATTTGGTCTTCTAAAGTATGCGCATATTCTATTGTTTGATTTGAATCGATGTAATCTTGAACTTCATCCTCTGGTAAATAATCCAATGTTGATGAAGGAATTGAATGTTTAACATCCAGAATACCTTTTTGCTCTTGGTTATCATCAAAAATCCATAGTAACGGATTTGTAAATCCAGCAATAAGAACACCTTTATTCTTTAAAACCCTAGAAACTTCATTCCATACAAGATGAACATCTTTTACAAACAAATTAGACACAGGATTTACAACAATATCAAAATATTCTTCCTCAAAATCACTAAGGTCTGACATATCTCCTTGTACGGTTTTTAAAGTTAAACCATCCCGTTTTGCTACCTTTTCATCTTGTTCCAATTGCTTCTTAGATATATCAGTAACTGTTACATCTGCTCCAGCAGCAGATAGAACTGGTGCTTGTTGTCCGCCACCTGATGCTAAGCAAAGTATCTTTAATCCATCTAATGACTTTGGAAACCATTCTCTAGGAACTGATTTTTCCGTAGTGACTGTAATCTCCCATTCACCTGATTTGCTTTTCTCAATAATCTCGCTACTTACAGACTGCGTGTATCTAGAACCTTCTTCCACCTTCTTATCCCATGCATTACTGTTTTGTTGTGTAGTATCCATTACAATTATTCCTCCTAACGATCTAGTTGCATTTTAAGTGTAAACTTATTAACTATTTATGCTTTCCTTTTTCTATTAACCCGCCTGATAGTTCATACATAGTTGTCTATATTTATATTAACAGATAAACGCTAATAATCGCTAAAAATTCTAAAAAGACAAAAAATTATACATCCATTCCATTCATTTAAAATAATCGTAGAATTGGTAAGTTTTAAACAACTCACTTCCACATAAAAAAAGCATTCCAAATCTGTTGACAGTTGGAACGCTTTTTTATGTTATTTCATTTTTCAAGCTTTTAACTAAATCCATTAAACAAATAAGCTACGCTTTTTCTTTTTTTATTCAGCAAGAGTTAACTGCCAAGATACACCATACTTATCATTTAACCAGCCAAACTTTTTACTAAACGGATAAGAACCTAAAGGCATAAGAATCGCTCCATCCTGCGCTAATTTATGAAAGACCATTTCAATTTCTTCTTCTGTCTCACAAGTTACATAAAGAGACATAGCTGGAGTGAATGTGAAATTATGATTTACATAACTATCAATACACATAAACTCTTGGCCATTTAGCGTAAAAGTTGCATGAATTACAGTTCCCTCTTTACCAGGTCCATTTTCATCGTAGCGAGAAATACTTACAATTTCTGATTGATCAAATAGTGACGTATAAAAATTCATTGCTTCCTCAGCTTTGCCCTCAAACATTAAAAACGTAGTAATTTTTTGATTTGCGTTACTCATATGGAGACAGCCCCTTGTTATGTATTTATGTAAAACATACGTCAACAAAACCAAACGTACGTTCCTTTTAATATATTGTCTATAAAAACGATGAGTTTGTCAATTATCTACTTTATTATTTCTTCTTAAATAATGCTGTCCAAAGAAATGATTCTCCAAACATTTCATTCGGTTGTTTCATTTGTTTCATCCTTCTAATCTCAATTACCTCAAATTCTTTAAATATCTCTCTTAACTTTTCTTCCGAGTATGCAAGACCACCTTGTAGACTCCACCCTCTATATACATCCCAATCTGTTATTTCTGATCCATTTCGCTCATCTAAATCGCCTGCCGCAAAACATGTTAATCCGAAATAACCACCCGATTTTAATGAGTTTTTAATTAAATCCACATAATTTATTCTTCTATGCGGTGGAATGTGATGCAAACAGCCCGAATCGTATACAAAATCAAACTCGTTTTGAACCTCTAAATTAAAAATTGAATCACAAATAAAATGAATTGCTACCTCTTTTGCCAATGCCCTTTCTTTAGCCCAATTAATGCCTTCTACAGATAAATCCACTGCTGTTACATCAAATCCTTGAGTCGCTAAATAAATGGCATTTCTACCTGGACCACACCCAAGTTCTAATACTTTCCCTTTTGAAACTCTCTCTTTTTGTATATACGAAACTAGGTTCTCATCTGGAACATTTTCAAAAAATGGAACATCCTTTTCTCTATTCTCATAAAATTCATTCCAAAATGGTTCTGCAGGTCTTAATAATGAATCAAGCATTTTTAAAATGTCTTCTTGTGTGTGTAACGTTTCATTTTTCATTAATACCCCTCCACAAATTAATAGTCAGAAAATTATTATATATCTTTTTGAACTTTCAAACAAAGGAAAAACTCCTACATTCAATAGGAGTTTTTGTCTTTAAAATCCGAGTACAGCTAACCATTTTAACAATTTCTCTTCTCACGCTTTTAAATCATCATTCCTAAACTTGCCTAGTTGTATTTCACTAACAACTTCTCCGTCCGCCATAAAAAGAACTCTTTCTGTTTTCGCTGCTACCTATACAACATGAGTCACTTAATAAGGTTACTTTGCTGAAAAATAAAGCCGATTTCGTTAAGGTATATTTTTGCTAACGCCTCTTCTTTCATACAATCATAC
>NZ_WEII01000126.1:0-10508 GCF_009183805.1 Bacillus sp. B2-WWTP-C-10-Post-4
CTATAAATCCTACTAAACAAAAAAATAAATATACAATAAAGTATATTTATTTTTTCTTATCCTACATATTTTCTATGCAAATTAATTCCAATAACTAAAGTTGATAATAAAAATATAATATTACCAATCACTAATGTACTCATAACAAGAATTGAATAATATAGTATTAATACTTCTGCACCTACTACCTATTTTATTTATTGGATATTTATACTTCAAAAAAAATTACACATCATTTACAATTAGGATACATACCCAAAATATCATTTGAACATGTTATTATATTTTAAGATAATATAAAATCAGTTTTTCTATAAGAGAACTTAATTTTTATGTAGTACGAAATTGTTAGTAATACAGTATATACTAATTTAGTTATAAAAACATTTAAAGACCACCTATTTCCATAAGTGATCTTTCTTTGTGATTCTGTATTTGTGCACTACTGTAGAAATATATCGTAGAAACGCTTTGTTTGCTAAATGTTTAGTTCTTTCCATTTACTAAAAAACATAGCTTCATACACTTAATATCATATTCGTTACATTGCAAACTATTATTTTGTCTTCTGTACAGGCAAACTACTAAAAATCAATTCAGCAACTTTTACATATCCTTTTGAGTTTGGATGAATTAAATCCTTAGACCAAAGCGTATTGTCATTAACTAAATGATGATTCCAAAAATCAACATGATGAAGCTTATACTCTCTGCTCAGTGAATGTATAACTTCATTTGCCTCTAATAATTGTTCTTTTATTTCTTGTTTTTTTTCAGAAGCAAAAGGAAGCCTAACTGTAAAATCAGGAAGGTTTGCTATAATAATATCAGCCCCTGCTTTACTTAATGTATCTATCATAAATTCCATATCGTTCTTATATACATCATGATTCCAACGTCCTTTTAAAACATCGTTTGCCCCTGCAATGAGACTAACCAAATCTGGATTAAAAGTTAACGCCTTTTCCAATTGCTGCAAGCGAATTTCTTCAGTTACTAACCCACGCTTTGCAAAATTGGCATATTCTATATCTTTTTCACACAGTTGAACAAAATGATCTACCCAGCTTTTTAATGCAATTCCCTCAACTTCATCCCCTATCCCCTCTGTAAAACTATCACCAATTGCTACAAATCGCTTCCACATATGTATTCCCCCTTTATTTTTAAACATATCTATACTATACAATAGCTCACACCGTAATTGTTATTTCTAAGTGGTTTTCGATTTCAATTATATTCCACTTTACTATATTTACATTTAGAATCCAAAATTGACCGATTCCCAAGTATACTAAGGAATCGGTCATATTCGTATATTTACTAAAGAAATAAAATCCCTCTAGGACTTATACTTTTTTCAAAAAATTTGTTGTTCTTTGTTTTGCCCAGTTGATACATTTCTTTTCGATTACATGATACGAAACTATAGAAAAAAGTAGTGTCATTGCAATGCACAAAGTAAGAAGAAAAAATTACACCCTGACATTCCAAGCTATCCACATAAGAATCTATAGTGCTTTGAAACCTTTTGTTTCAAACTAATATTTAGTTGTATCCTATAAAATTAGCTTTTTACTATATCAATCGTACGATCCCACATACCACTAAAAAAAGATCCTGTTTTACGTATAAAACGTGTAAGCCAATTTGCTTGTTCCACATCAGATTTTGTTACAAGGTCTATTTGTAATGAATTACCTGATAAGAACCCAGGATCTGTATTATCTTTAGACGAGATAATCATTTTACTAATTGTTACACCTTTTTTAATAGGCGCTTCTTGTTCCGTATTCGATACTTTAAATTCTTTTTTATAAATGTCTTTATTGCCCTTCGGCATTGGAAGTGAAACAGCTTGCTTCGTTTGAACTACTACATCTTTGTCTTTTGCATTTGCCACTCGAACTGTTTCATGTCCTTTTATTACTGAATCTTTTCCGTAGACATTCTTCACTTCAAAATTCGCAAATCCATAATCGTATAATTTCTTTGTTTCATCAAAACGTGCCGTATGAGATTTTGCTTTTATCACTACAGAAATTAGGCGCATACCATTTCTTTCTACTGTACCAGTGAAACAATCTCCCGCTTCTGGAGTCGTTCCTGTTTTCAAACCATCTACACCTTCATATTGCTTAATTAAACCTTTTAACATCCAGTTAAAGTTCGCCATATCAATTGGATATTTACCACCCTCTTGGAATGTTTTTTTAGGAATTTTTGCTGTATTTAATATTTGGGGAAAATCTTGAATAAGACGTTGTGCTAAAATTGCACAATCCCTTGCAGACATTTTATTTTTCTCGTCTAGAGTTGTCCCTTCTAGGTGATATCCTTTTAAATCTTGATTTGTTAAGCCGGTAGAGTTTACAAACTTATAGTCTTTCATACCAAACTCTTTTGACTTATCGTTCATCATTTTTACAAAATTGACCTCTTTACCAGCAATCTGTTCAACTAAAGCAATTGTTGCACCATTTGCAGAGTAAATTGCCATTGCCTCATATAACTCTTTTACCGTATAAGAGCCACCATTTTCTAATGGAACATTTGATAGTGAACGATCTTGCGAAATCTTATGTGCATATTCAGAGATTTTAACTTTTTGATCCCATTTAAGTTTTCCTTTATCCACCGCTTCATGAACTAAGTATTCGCTCATCATTTTTGTCATACTAGCAATTGCCAATGATTCATCTGCATTTTTTTCATATAAAATTTTTCCAGAATTTGCTTCTATTAAAATTGCTGACCCTGCTTCAACGTCTATAGCAGGATCTGTTTCCGCTGCTGCTTTTCCAATTGTAACGACCATGCTACAAAATATTGTAAGCACTGTTACTATTGCAATAACTCTATTGCAAAACATACCTTTCACTTCTGTTACCTCCAATTTCTTTGTACTTAAAAAAAGCGTTATTCTAACATAATCCCGCAAAAAATAGAAAGTGTTCTCAAATTGTATATACATATAAAACGTTAGAATCGCTTTCATATAGACCATCTCATCCGACATTTTCAGGTGCGCTAATACTTTGTATTCCCACACATATCCTTATTTTTAATCCCCTTATATTTTTCAAAATGATTCACACTTTCATATTTTTTTAGGATTACAGTTAATAGACAATCTAAATAATACATTTGTTCCACATTTACAAAAAATAAAAACTACACCCTATACTGGATGTAGTTTTTCTAACTGATTTATTTATTTTTCACTTCATTTTTATAAAAAGCAAATAATGGTTCGATGGATGGACTAGATAACAGCGGAATTGCCTTCTCAATCAATTTCCTATCCCAATCAAACCAACGCATTTCCATTAACATGTTTATTTCTGTATCAGTGAATCGTTTCTTTATTTCCTTAGCAGGATTTCCACCAACTATTGTATACGGCGGAACATCTTTACTTACGACTGATCCTGCAGCAACAATTGCACCTTCACCAATAGTAACGCCAGGCATTATTATAGCATTCATTCCAATCCAAGCATCACTTTTAATGACTGTATCTCCCTTAGGTTCATATGATTGTTTAATTTGCTCAGCGAATGGATATACTGTAATCCATTCTGAGTGATGATTATGATTACCACCCATTAAAATGACTACCCCGCTTGCTATGCAAACATAATTCCCAATAATGAGTTTGTCAAGGTGCCATCCCATCTGTTCAATTGGATTGAACAGTGCTTGGGACTTAGCATCTCCCCACAAATACCTTACACAGCCATCTTCAAAATTTTGATGACTATAATAGCCTGAATAATAGGAGTACTCTCCTACTTCAATGAGTGGATTTGTTACTATATCTTTTATATACTTTGTTTCTGACCAATGATTAAATAATGGATGCTTCATAACTTTATTCCTCGCTTCTAAGTATTATATATATTGCTATTTGCTTAGAAGCTTACTACGACTGCTACATTTTTTAGCTTTCTCAAACGACGAATCATTATCTTCAAGCCTTTCTTTTATACTATAAAAAAGCATAACGCAATACATTACACTAGTCAAATTGTGTAATTTTGAACACATCTTAAACAGCGTAATACTGCAATAGGAACATGAAAACACTCTAACTTTGATACAAATAATATATTGATTACATTTAGTTCATATTTTGTAAAAAAATCTTAATTGCCATGACAAAGCAAACAATAACCACTATTGGTCGTATTAATGCCGTCCCTTTTGTAAGCACCATCTTCGCCCCAATATATGATCCTATTATTTGACCAAGCATCATAATCAATCCAATTGTCCAATCGATTTGGCCAAAAATAATAAAATACAACAAAGCAGCGAAATTACTTGTAAAGTTCAAAATCTTAGCATTTGCAGTCGCCCGTGTAGCACTATATCCACATAAGAGAATGAATGCTAAAGCAATTAAACTACCTGTTCCTGGGCCGAAGAAACCATCATAAAATCCCAGTAACGGAGCCACTGTTAACGCAAACAACAACATACTTATTTTTCTCGGTCGATCTTCGTTTGCTATATTTGGAGATAATAGAAAATAAATGCCAATAAAAACAAGTAAAAAAGGTAATATCATAATTAGATATTCTGCTCGTATCTGTAAAACAAGCCATCCACCGAAAACTGATCCAAAAAAGGTCATTAAGATGGACAAACGCATTTCTTTAAGATTAATTTCTTTCTTCTTAATAAAAAACACTGTTGCCATGAGAGTTCCGCTACTCCCTTGCAGTTTATTAGTTGCTATCGCTACAGAAGGAGACATACCTACTAATAACATTATCGGGATAGTTATCATACCACCGCCTCCAGCAATTGTATCTATCCATCCTGCTAATACAGCTACTAAAAATAGTAGTATGAGTAATTCAATAGTAAAATCCATACAAAGAATATGGGAAGACTTGAGCTATTATACCCCAAACCTCCCCATCGTCCCTCCTCTCTTTAAACTAGTTAATAATATCTGTAAAGTAACTTCCTTTCTGATCACGTAATCGGCTGGAAACGTACTGCCTGCAAACAATTCTTCTTCCGTATTTATTATTTCCAATCGGGATTTTATATTCTTCCTCAGATAATCTTTCCCTACCATGAGTTACATTTGTTTGTTTACCATAGTATGAATTTGGTATAAGTAATAAATCTTCAGATGTAAGTGGAACCTTATAAGTAGGCGTTGTTCGTAAGAGTTCTAAAAACATGTCAAATTTCAATTTTTCTTCTTCACTTTCTCCCACATAAATCAATCTATTTTCTGCTCCATTCAAACAAGTTGCAATAATATCACCATTATCATCTAAAAATATAATTTGGTTTATTTCCCCTACAAATCCCGATATTTCACCATCAGCCATTCCTGCGATATGAGCAATAGGCATTTTACTTATCGCCAATATGTCATCTTTACTGAAGTGATTTTCTTCAAGATGCTTTTGAAGTAATTTTGGCGTTCCAATATGAGTTTGAGTTTTTAAATTTAACACTCCTTTTAATAAAAGAGCATCAACTCTAGTAAATTTGCCACAAGTAATTTCAGACACTATTCGTTCCACGGATTTATTAAGTCTATTTGATACAATTTCTAAATTTGTATTGAATGTATTCAATCTCGCTTCAATATCTGACTGGTCTTTCATATCTGTATACACTGTGGCATCGTTATGTTGATAAAAGTTCCCGCCACCGGTGCTTGCACCGACATTTCGCAAAACTTCATCGTTATTTAAAGGCGAAATGAGATGAAATCTATTTTTCCCAGCATGTTCGGATGGGTGAATTAAAGCATCATAATTAAAAAGTGTGGCAAAAAGCCATGTGACCCATTCTGCATAAAAATATTTTTTCATTCTATCGTGTTCGTCTTCACCATAATTAAAACCTCTGCGATTTTCCCCAGGTAATAGTGTTTCTATAGGGTCACATGGAGTATTTTTAATAAGAATAGGCGGTACGTTCCCGCCACAATTCGCTATTTTTATCATATGTAGTAGGTTTTTCACATCTGAATTCGGATTTTTCTTTGAATAGTCAATCAAACAATTAAGCCACTCTTTTGAAAAATATGCTGCTATTTCTTGATCACAAGTATAAGGATTATGAGTTTTTAATTCATTTTCTATCAGATTCTTCATTTTATCCTTCAATAGATTCGGAATAGTAATTTCTTCAATTTCTGTAATCTGCAGTATTCCTTTATTCATTATAAAACCTCCGTTGTTTTATTTTTTACACCCTATCTTCATTAAACAAACTATCCACTTCTTTTTTACTCCTTTACTTTTCGTCAGAGCTATTAGAATTACCGATTTACAAATAAAAAACATGGAGTATAAGAGATTTCTTCTTAGCTACATTTCCCCCACGAACCTCTATTGAATTGACAAATTTAATTTGAAAATCTGATTCATTTTCATACTTTACTTTCAAACTATGTTTATATGATTTTCAATTCAAGTAAGAGTATTTCATTTTCTAAAGTTTTCCTAATTTTAAAATCAGAATTTTCAATACAACTATGTTAACATTAAAAATATAACACGAAACCAAAAAATGTAAATGAATAGTTTTTTCTAAAAAATAGTCAGACTATTTACAAGGTAATTCGTATTCCATTGAACCAACTACGGCCCCTCAATTTTATTGATAACAATAAAAAAGCCCCCTAAATGAATAGAGGACTTTTTCCAAGTATATTCTATTTTAAAGTTCTTACTTACCTTTTACTTTAAAAGATATTGCTGTAACTTCTTTATTAACAGTTCCATCCCGTTTGGACTTACAATAATCTTCCCATTCGCTAACGAAATATTGCTGTCTGAAATATCTCCTGTAAGTGCACAAGCTCTTGGAGATTGATATTTTCGTAAAATAATCTGATCCTCTTCTATAAACATTTCAAGAGAATCTTTTTCTACAATTCCTAAACTCCGTCTTATTTCCATTGGAATAACAATACGCCCCATACTATCTGCTTTACGAGTAATTCCTCTTGATTTCATAAAATGCCACCCTTTATATTTATCTAATATTACGGTATTCATTTTAGCAATAAACAACAATTAGGAATAGTTCGTATTACAGTACTTTTTTTAGAAATAAATAACAATTAGGAATAGTTTATGTTAAAATTCTTTCTTGTTTATTCTTGATTTTTAATATATTTTTCCTTGATCATTTTTATATATTGTTTTCTTTCAGTTAGTTCAAATATAAATAATGCTTTTTTCCAGTTATAAACAACATCTTCTACATTGTGTTGTTTAATCTTTAATAAAAACCGACCTTTTAAATAGAATAGTTCACCTAATAGGTATAAAGTATTTAGATTAATTGCTAATTTGATGCCCTTATCAATGTAATTTATTGCCTCTTCATGTTGATATGTGAAGGCCAAAGATTTTGCTAAATTTAAAATGATTTTTAGTTTAATTTCTTTATTTCTAGGAAAATCTAACTTATTAAAATTAGTTAAACATCTTCTTAATATCGTAATACTTTTTTCATATTCTTTATTTTCCCCATGAAATATAGCCATTGTCTGCATAATATGTATTTCTCTTTCTGATAAAAAATCAGAATTGGTTAAAGTTAGTTTTAATGCATGATTTAAAAGAGTTAAAGCAGTTTTGGTTGATCTACTTACCTCAAATATAGCAATTGCTTCATGCCATATTAGAAATTGTTTCTCTTCATTTGTTTGAAAGTTATTTAAGTTTTTCTCTTTTTTTACTATTTCATAAAGTTCTTTATATTGTTTTTGTTTTAAGCAATCTTTTATTACATATTTTACATTTTCTACGTATTTAATTTTTTTGTTTTGAGTTAGTGCAAATATATTATTTGGATCAATCCCAAGTCTTTCTGATAATTGATATAACAATATGCTAGATGGATAAATCACACCTTTTTCGATTTTGCTAATTTGACTTTGTGAACAAATTCCATGACACAATTCGGATTGTGATATGTTTTTTTTTATTCTAAGTTC
The DNA here is from genome assembly GCF_009183805.1 of Bacillus sp. B2-WWTP-C-10-Post-4. Classification (NCBI taxonomy): domain Bacteria; kingdom Bacillati; phylum Bacillota; class Bacilli; order Caryophanales; family Bacillaceae; genus Bacillus; species Bacillus sp. B2-WWTP-C-10-Post-4. Next base: position 7,988 of record NZ_WEII01000126.1, read on the forward strand.
TTTAATGGTAATACCCAAATCGTTAAATTCCATTTTTTCACCTACTATTTAGCACTGTATTAGTATAAGAGCTTTCTCTAACTTTTAATGTAATGTAAAATTAATATATTTACAATTATTATTTGTTTTAAAGGAATTACCATTTCCATAGGATGGTGAGGCTTTTATTATGTACAAAAAAAGACACCCTAAGGTGCCTTCCTCCGACTTGAACCACGTTCATTTAGTATAAACTTATCCGTATTATCCCTTTGTTATACGTGTAAACACACCCTATAAAACAGAATCGTCTATATACACCAGATTGTTAGTTTACAAAGTACAAGAGATTTGAGATCAGTATTAGAGTGACGCGACACCTTCCATAATGATTGGTATGTTACGCCTTTCAAAAGAATCTGCTTTATAGAATGTATCCACGTTTATTATTTTACTATATATAAGATTCATTCGGTGTATTTTTTTCAGATATGTATAATTGCATAGAGTTGATGGGAAAATCAGAGTATAATTTGGATTGTGTAATAAAGATAAGGCCCACCTACGGAAATAGGTGGGTTTTTGTTGGGTATTACTATCTCATTGCACACAAGGGAATTTCTATTAAAATCATAGCATATTTTTATAGCTCTTATATTGAGAAATAAAGAAAAGACACCCAAATAAGAGTGTCTTTTCCCTTAGTATTTTAGCAGAAGCAACTGCATCCAATAATGATTAAAAGTATAAAGAGTACAACGAGTAAAGCAAAAACGTACTATTCTACATTATCTGAATTAAAGGTAGCTACGCAAAATGGAAGTATTCCTGATCTTGTAAAGAAAGGTATTGTAGATCGAGAAGGAAATGGATTTACTCCAGGTGATGATGATACATTTTATGTAATGTTCACATTCGTAGATAGCGGTGAAGACCAAAATGTATTTCAGGGGAGATGCATTGAAATTACATTGGGCGTTTAATTCCATGCAAGCAAGCGGTGAAGAAAAGTAAGTGTAATAATTTGTATACTCTATGTTTAAAACTGTAACAAGAAGCATAAGATGGCCGTTTTGATCAACTTATTCCTTTTTAGTTTGCGGCCAACGTATGCTTCTAATATGTATACAACAAAAATAACAACTAGCGCCTCGTAAGAGGTGCTAGTTGACGTGAAATTCGTTATTGATACTGAAAAAGGATCTTTTTTTAAAAAAATCTGGCCCATTTTTATATTAAGTGTAGTTTTTTCTATACTTAATTAATTTTATATACTGAAATAAATTATTTGTTAAATTTTTTTATCTACCACCAAATCCAGGTTGCATAGGGGCAACTTGGGGGAACATGACCCCACCACCGGCACCACCAGGTGAAAGTTGAGAAGCTGCAACTGGCGCTAATCCAAGACTAACATTTCCACCAACTACATTAGGGAATACAATTGTAACCACTTCGTTCCCCATTTGATTAAAAGCTACTCTAAAAATAAAAACACGCGTTCCTGCTTGAAGTTGTTGACCATTAGGTAAAATAACAGACTGAGGAAGAATATGAAACTGACCTACTAAATTTACAAATGATTGTTGTCTGGGATTATTTGTATAATCATATGAGTATTCATCATAATTTTGTTGATACATAAACTTTCAGCTTCTTTCTATTTTAAATTTTAAAGGTTATATAAACCTATATATTCATTGGGCTTTTTTATAGTAACTAGACAATAATACTAATTTTAATAAAGAGGTTTCGCCAATAAAATATGAATTTCGTATGTTAAGAAAGCTTCTTAAACGACTGTTCTTGGTTTTTATTAAGAAATCTTTGTTATATCAGGGGTTAAAAACAATCATTTTCTTTATATCCTTTAATCCGTATGTATGAAATTTATCATAAAATAATGGCAAGCTTATGGGTTAATAATTAATACATGGCCAACGTATGCTTTCGACCCCGTTAAATAATTAGGTAATCATCTACAAAAAGAAATGTTTTTTGGCCAATTTATGGGTAAAGTGACAAAAACGTATAGTATACAATTAAAAGAACTTTTTCAAAATTTGAGGAGTTTATCGTGAATGGTAAAGCTCTTCATAAATATATGGGTGAGAAAACTGATGACAATTTCTCTTTTAAAATACATCGTAAAATATATTTTACGATGTATTTTGTTGTATGTTGGAGAGTGGAGAGTATAGGAGTATTAAATAATTGTTCAGCTTTTGAGATGCCTTGAGGGAATTTAGCACCTTACGCTAGCTTTGCTGCTTTCCTGGCCCCTTTAGCCTCCAGAAGTCCTAATCTAGTTATGTATTGGGGAAACGGTGAAGAAATAGAATCTTTAGTTGATAGTGAATTTTTATCTTAATGTGGAAGAAAAACAGTTTTGGAAGGTGCTCAATTTTATACCATAGTCTAAAGAGTTAGCTACTCATTTTGATGTTGTAGCTATTGAAGATCTAAATATGAAAGGAATGTCGCAAGCACTTCATTTTGGAAAAAGTGTCGCTGACAATGGTTGGGGTATGTTCACTTCTTT
>NZ_WEII01000127.1:0-10468 GCF_009183805.1 Bacillus sp. B2-WWTP-C-10-Post-4
ATGTATAAAAATGTATATTATTCGAAATATTATAATTCACAGAAGAACCTCTAGTATTTCACTTACTAGAGGTTCTTTCCACCTTACTATTCTTTATCTTTTTCTACTTCTTTTTTCTCATCTTCTACTGCAGATACAACAGGTTTATCACTTGATAATTGTTGTACCGCTCCTTTTCCTGCAAATCCTTCTAATAGCTCTTTTAAGTCAATTCCAGAAGAAGCTTTTAACGTTTCTTGCATCGTTGCCATTAAATCAGTCGCATAACCTGCAACTTTTCCGGCGCCGCTATTTTTACCACCGCCACCTGTATCGACAACTGTAATTTTATCAATATTGCTAAGTGGGCTTGCAATTTCTTTCGCATAACTTGGAAGCATTTTAAGAACCATATCCATAATTGCCGCTTGGCCATATAACTCGAATGCCTCTGCAATTTTTTGTTTCGCTTCTGCCTCTGCTAAACCTTTTAATCTAATAACATCCGCTTCCGCTGTACCTTGTGCTTTTTGTACTTCTGCTTTTGCTTGACCTTGCGCTTTTTCAATTTCCGCCTTCGCTAAACCTTCTACACGTACTTCTTCTGCACGAGCTCTCGCTTCAGCTTCAATCTTATATTGATCCGCATCTGCCTTTTTAATTTGTTTCACTTTTTCTGCTTCCGCTGATTGCTCAACAGCATAGCGATCTGCATCTGCTTTTTTCTTAACTTCTGCATCGTATTGCTTCTCACGACGCGCAATCTCTTTTTCTTCTAATTCAATTTGTTTCTCACGCTCAATGATTTTAACGCGCATTTGCTCTTCTGTAACACCTTGTTGTGCTTTCGCTTGTTGTAATTCGTAAGAAAGATCCGCGTCTGCTCGAGCTTGTTCTTGCTCTCTCTTATAAGATTGTACTTTTAATTCTTTATGTTTTTCAGCTTCAGCGATTTGAGCATCACGTTGATATTCAGCTTCTTTTGCTTCTTTCTCAGCACGAGCTTTTTCAATACGAGCTTCTTTTTCACGCTCTGCATTCGCAATTGTTGCATCACGCTTCACTGTCGCAATTTGCGGCTGACCAAGTGCATCTAAGTAACCATTCTTATCCATAATTTCTTTAATTGTAAAGGAAACGATGCGAAGACCCATTTTCTTTAAATCAGTAGAAGCTACTTCATGTACTTTTTGAGCAAATTGCTCTCTATTACTATACGCATCTTCTACTGTCATAGAAGATAAAATCGCACGTAAATGACCTTCTAAAACTTCTTTTGCTTCTACTTTTAACTCTTCTGTTTCTTTTCCTAAATATTGCTCAGCTGCTGTAGATACTTCTTCAATCGTAGAACCTACTTTAATAATAGAAACACCATTTACTGTAACTGGAACACCTTGCTTCGTATACGTATCACGTGTACCCACTTCTAACTTATAGTTTAATAGGCTTAAAGGCTCTGCTCGTTGCATAATTGGAACTACGAATGTACCGCCACCGCGAATAATCTTAATCTTCTTTCCATCATCAGTGGTAACTACATTTTTTCCGCCACCAAGCCAGTTCCCTGTAACAATTAACGCTTCATCTGGTCCAACTGTTCGATACTTCGTAATGAATACTAAAATGAGTAGAATTAAAATTGCGAGTAACACTCCACCAATAATTAATGGAATCGTCATGTGAATTCCCCCTTATAATTTTGGTTTTTTTAAAGAATAAGCGATGTTTTGTACAAGTAAAACACCATCTTGGACTCCCTCGATAATAACTTCAGTTCCTTGTGAAATATCTTTTTTCCCAATTGTTTTAGCTGGAATTGCATTACTTCCAAATTGAGAGGATATTAGTACTTCTCCAAATCCTTCTGTAGGAATTGTTGTAATGACTTCCCCTTTGCAACCTATGAACTCATCCATACGTTGCACAGTATTTTGTTCTGCTTCTGCAATCGGCTTTAAAATTAGTATTTTCATTATGAATACACCAATAAAGGATATAGCACATGCAGCCCCGAAAATAAGAATGCTATTAAAGGAAAATAAATATTCTCCTATATAACTAAGCCCACATAACATGGCGAAAAAACTAAGTAATAAAGTAACAACGGATACCGATCCGCCTCCAAAACTAAATATGGATTCAAATATATCTCCAAAAAAGATATAAATCACAGTGAGTATAGTAGCAATAATAAATCCGTATAAATAAATTGTTTCAAGTGGATAACCAAACAAAACCATTTCTTATCCCCCTCTCTTAAACAATCCCTTTTTTGTTATGTGTATGCCCCACCTCTTTCAAAGATTATAGTTCTTAATTTTCAGTTATTTATCTTTTAAAGAAAAACCTGTAAGACAGGCCTCTAAAAAAGAACAGGAGAAACCTATTGTGACAGGCTCCTCCTAGAAAATAACCGATATATTATATATCTATATAATATACTATTTTCCACAAAAAGTAAAGTTAAACATACATTGGAAAAGCACTTATTTTCCTCCGCGTTAACGGGCAGTAAGACTCCCACTGATTAAAGTTCACTTTACTGATAATGAGTACGTTCCATCGCCATTATCATATTTATATACATACAAGTAATACTTGCCTGGTTTTGCATTAAATTTCGCTTCTATATGATTCCCATTGGCTTGACCGTAAGCTGCATAATTTTGCATATCTGATTCATGGTGAAGTACCCATGTCATCCCAATTCCATACTCATTTAAAACAGAAATGTCGATATCTTTCGCTGATGCTACATTAAATGTATAAACATCAGTGTGGTCCCCGCCAATAAGACTGCCTTTTATCGTACTATTTAGCCCGATACGATTTGCTTCTTCTGGACGATTATTTGGTTCTGATTCGGTTAAACTTCCATCTTTAATCGTAACAGTTGCTTCGCTTCTGCTCTCTTTGCCTTTATCATCTTTTACTCTTAACGATACTTTATAAGAACCTTCTCTTTCATATACATGTACTGGATTCACTTCTGCACTTGTGCTTCCATCTCCAAATTCCCATAAATAAGAAACAATTTTTCCATCTTCATCGTTTGAGCCATCACTTTTAAATTGAATTCCCTCTTTTACAAGACCGCTATAAGGGCCATTTATATTAACCGTTGGAGCTTTATTTTCTCCGTCATCTTTTGCGATTCCATGGAAGACTACATCATATTCAAATTCATTTGAACTATTCACACGATAATTGACGAAGTATGCTGTAACAGTTTTGTAGCCACTCCATTCTTTTTGCGCCAATTGTTCTAAAGATTCATTTACTCTTTTACTCATTGCTTTCCAATCTTCTGATTCACCTTTTGTGACACTACCTGTATACGTACCTTCTAATGTAAATGTATTAAAGAATTGAGAATTATGTTTTGTCATTTTTGTATCTTTCATAGGCAACGTATCACTAATTTCTTTCTTCACCGCTGCTAACGACTTCGTTGCATGTTCAGCTAAATAATCATCTGCTACTTCCGGTACATTATATTTATCTTGATTATCGATTAGCTGCTGCATATACTCTTGATACTCTTTATTTAACTTAGGATCTTTACTTAGATTTTCACGATATGCATCATAATTTTTCACGTCATTCGCTCGAATTAAATCTTGAATTTTATCAAACGTTTCAAATTGATGTGTATATAAATAAGATTGCAATGCGAACGAGTAATTATAGAAATCCCAAGAACCGTATTTAGCAAATAGTGTACGCTCTGCTGTATAACGGCTTGCAGGATCAGATGATAATCCGCTAATTATACTCTTTCTTGGTACAACGTTATTCGTACGAGTAGATCCTGCGAAAAACTCTGCATTTCCTTCTTGGAACCAAGTTAGCCTTTCATTTTGATACATATCTCCTCTTCCAAATAAACCAGGAACTTCATATCTCCCTTGCAGATAATGAGTAAATTCATGACGGAATAACTCTTCTAAACTATAAATACTTTGCTCTGGTGTACGCTCATATGTAAAGAATGTACCTGTCTCTTCAATATAAATTCCACCGTTGTTTGTTTCATATCCATACAATTGTCTATTTAACTGATATTCATCTGGACTATTATAAATTACGATCGTTAATACATCATCCGCATTTCCTGGCTCTAACGCTTTGTCATTTCCAATTACCCGGTGATACTGTGCCTTTACTTCCTTCGCAGCCCAATATAGTCTCTTAATTTTTTCTTCTGATACTTTATCTCCTGTTTTGAACACAATTGATCCATCGTCGAATGTATACGTTTTTGGTAAGTATTGCTCTTTTCCTTCTTTACGTATTTTCTCTAAATCTACTGTATTCCCGCTATAATCTTTACCATTATAATTTGTTGTAATTTGTTCTACCGCAACAAAATACGGTTCACTTAAGCGCGGGTACATATGCATTGCTTGTGTAACAACCTCTAATCCTTTATTTGGATTACTATGAAACTTCCCTAAACGGCTAGCAAAATAAATGCCATTATTAACGAGCCATTTATTTTCTGGCGTTACTTCATTTAGAAGAGCAATACGATTTATTTCATTAATAAACCCATCTACTTTTCCATACCACATTGTTTCATTCGCTTCTTTACGAGCCACAGTTAAGTACGACTGTATATCATAGTCAATACCTTGCATAATATCGTATATTGCTTGTCCCTTCATTCGATCATTTACATAAGTAGTATAATTATCATTGTATTGCTTTAAAATATTCGATGCGTATTGAACCGTTTCAACATCGCTTGAAGCATTACTAATTAATTTACCGTATGCAGATACGACTGTATCTTGTTCAACTGTACCAAGCTTAAAATTCGGATTTTTTGCGATTGCTTTTAAAGCAGGTAAACATTTGTCCTGGAAGCTTCTTTCATTTAAGTCGCTTAATTCACTATTATAAAATGCAAGATAAAAAGCTGAACGCAGCACTTCAGTAAACGTTTGAATTCCTTTTGAATCATCTTTCGTAAATGTACTACCTCTATGAGCTAATTCATCTATAATGACTTGCATTTTTCCTTTATCTTTATAAAAAGCCTTTGCATCTTCATTAAACTGGAATAAGTCTGTAATTTGGTGCCACTTAATACTGCCTAACGTTTCAACTAATTCTTGATCATTCATTTTGTTTAAATCAGCCATTGAATAGCTTTCTTTAACTTGCTTTACTGCAGTTTTCTTCGTAATAGATGCTGGTCGCTGTGAAAAATCTCCTACTTTTAAACGTTCTTGAAATGATAAAGTTTCATCAACTTTTGAAATATGTCCAACTTCATCTACCGACTTTTCAATTCCAACCGGTTTCGTTTTCAACACGTTATACGGTACTTTTTCTTCCGCTGCTGCATGAGTTTGAAGTGCGCCTAACGATAAAGCCATTGTACTAATGCTAAGCATCACTTTATTGATCTTTGATTTCTTGTTCATATCCTTGCCCCCTATTTTAATATTCCATTCAAGAATTTAACATAAAATCTGGATGTAACAATATAAAATGCAATATTTCATATTATTTCTTCCTATAATTTGTACATATCGTGAACACATTGCTCTTTACCTCCCTAAAACAAATTGCATCCTTTCACATTATAAAAAGGGAATTTTTTGACAATTAAAAACTTAATTGTTATGATTATTATAATTGTTAACTTTATTAAATAAGGGTGGGATTCTATGATAAAAAAAGAAAACAGTGTATTTTATATCTCCTTCTTGCTAACAACATTATTCATTATATGGGGAATTACCCCAGCAAGTTGGATACAAGGCTACGATTTACAAAGTGTTACATCTTCTTTAAACTCATTTATCCTCAATAAATTTGGGTGGTTTTACTCTCTACTTATGACTACAATGATTATTTTGGCTGCTTATTTAGCATTTTCTAAGTACGGTTCTATTCGTCTTGGTAAAGATGGAGAAAAGCCAAAATATAATTATCCATCTTGGCTATCCATGTTGTTTGGAGCAGGAATGGGGATTGGACTCCTCTTTTATGGAATCGCTGAACCGATTTCACATTTTACAGATCCATTAACAGGAAAAGCGGGGACAGAGGAAAGTGCCAAACTCGCTATGCAATATTCATTTTTCCACTGGGGTCTCTTTCCATGGTCACTATACGCAATGGTCGCTTTAACAATTGCATATTTCACATTCCGCAAACAAAAAGGTAGCACTATCGGGGCTACAGTTACTCCATTATTTAATCGATCGAAAAATTCTCGTATCGGAAAAACAGTCGATATTTTAGCTGTTTTAGCCACAGTATTTGGCATTGTACCATCTGTTGGGATTGGTGCTCAACAAATTGCTGGAGGATTAAGCTATTTATTCCCTTCTATTCATAACACTTTACTTACACAGCTCGTACTTATCGCCATCTTCGCCGTTTTATATTTAACGAGTGCACAAACTGGCTTAGATCGTGGGATTAAATATTTGAGTAACTTAAATTTCTCTCTTGCAGGTATTTTACTCGTCTCCTTTTTATTTTTAGGGCCAACCGTATTTATTATGAAATATTTCACATCTACACTCGGTTCTTATATTGGAGCTTTGCCTAGTATGGGATTAAATTTAGGAGCATTTAATGAAAAATCTTCTTCTTGGATTGAAAACTGGACTATTTTCTATTGGGGATGGTGGATTTCTTGGTCTCCATTCGTCGGTACATTCATCGCTCGTATTTCTAAAGGGCGCACAATAAAAGAATTTATTTTTGGAGTTGTATTAGTCCCGACTCTTATCTGTACATTTTGGTTTGCAGTATTTGGTGGTACCGCAATCCATATGGAAATGTTCCAATCGCTTGGAATAGCTGATGAAATTGCAAAAAATGGTACAGAGATTGGATTATTTGCTGTTATTTCACATCTACCATTCTCTACATTTTTAACGATTATCGGGTTAATTTTAGTAGCCACATTTTTCGTTACTTCTGCCGATTCAGCAACATTTGTTGTTTCCATGCAAACGAGTAACGGAAGTTTATCACCGAAAAATAGTTTAAAACTTATATGGGGATTAACAATCGCGATAATTGCCGCTATTTTATTACAAGCTGGAGGATTAAATGCACTACAAATCGCAGCTATAATTGCTGCGCTACCATTTTCTATTGTAGTCGTTCTTATGGTTACTTCACTCTTTAAAGAGCTACGAAAAGAAGATGTTAATTTGCAAACGAAAGAAGTGCCGAAAAAAATAAAAAAGGTTATGTAACGATTGGCGCCTCAAATCACTTCTAAATCCGTAATAAAACCCATTCATATGAATGGGTTTTTCACTCTATTATATAGTGTTGTAAACATGCTTTTTCCTCAAAACCTACTTTCTTGTACAATTTCATCGCACGATCATTATTCGTATTCAAACATAGTACTATCTCTCTCATCCCTTGGAAAGAGAAAATATACTGAATTGCCCCTTGCAATATCCGCTCTCCGACACCTTTTCTTCTACTATTTTCAGCGGTTGCAATAAATTCAATATTCGCTTCATGAAACTCCGGATTTACTTCAACATATACATAACCTTCTAACTTACCATTCTTCATACTTACAAATAATTTATTCGTATCACTTAAACGTTCAATGATTTCATTTCCTTCATAATATGTATTAGGAAAAATATTATTATGTAAAACAATAAACTGCTCAAATACTTGTTGAGATGCTTCCTCTACTTGATTTATTGTACATTGCTCCACATTAGTTTTCTTTAAAATTAAAACGCTATGTTTCTCTTGTTTTTTAGCTTGTAAATATTTCATAAAGTCGATACCATTACTATTTTTCACGTGATAAAATCCATGAAACTTTTGAATATGAAGTGGAATTTTCTCGATAAGTTTCTTCCACATACTTAAAGCAATCTCTCCCCAATTCGAAGCTATAATAAAAGGCCCCCAAATCTCCGCACTTTCGCTTATCTCATCTATATCAAATCCTAATACACCTACAATTTCATTATTATCATTATAAGAAACGACAAAAGACTTCTCCCACCCTATATCAGAAAAACCATGAAGAATAGCGTCCAATATTTCTTCATGATTTTCCCCGCAATAACCAACATGCTGCGTAATATCTTTATTCATCATCGAAATAAATTCTGCAGCTTCTTCGATCTTTGAAATAGAATTAATATGCATAACTTCCCCTCCTTTTCTAATACACTTAGACAATCACTAGTAATATCCTTCTCTAGTAAAAAAAGACATCATCATATGCATGTTTCTAATAAAACCGCCATGATAATGTCTTCTCAAAAAAGCAAAAATTAATTATATATAATAATAAGATTAAACGTTATTTATTTCTTAAATAATCTCTTTCTAAATACGAACATACTTAGTGCGGAAAGAACAAGTGTTATGCCAGAAAGTAAAGTCGAAGTGCTAGCTTCACTGCCTGTTGATGGTAAAAATTTCTTTCCTTCCTCTGGCTTATTAGTATGTTGTTTATTTAAAGTGTCTGCTTTTCTTCCCTCGTTTTCAAAAACTTGATTATTCCCTTTTGGCTCTTGATCCAATCCTGTTGCTGATTCTTTTACTTCTTTCTTTGGTTCTTTCGCTTCTTTTGTTGGCTCTTTTACTTCTTCTTTTGTTCCTTCAACTTCTTTTACCGGCTCTTTTACTTCTTCTTTTGTTCCTTCAACTTCTTTTACCGGCTCTTTCACTTCTTCTTTTGTTCCTTCAACTTCTTTTACCGGCTCTTTCACTTCTTCTTTTGTTCCTTCAACTTCTTTTACCGGTTCTTTCACTTCTTCTTTCGATCCTTCAACTTCTTTTACTGGTTCCTTCACTTCTTCTTTCGATCCTTCAACTTCTTTTACCGGTTCTTTCACTTCTTCTTTCGATCCTTCAACTTCTTTTACCGGTTCTTTCACTTCTTCTTTCGATCCTTCAACTTCTTTTATCGGTTCTTTCACTTCTTCTTTTGGTATTAATTTTTCTACTATATTCTGCATTACAATGCCACTATATAATATGCCAGTCTCATAATGATCTGCATCTAAATCAAATTCATATATTTTTTCTCCTAAAGTACGCCAAATGATTCCCTCATCAGTAAGCGTTCCACCTTCACTCTTTAGTGTAATTTTTTCAATTGGCTCTCCCTCTAAATCATATACAGAAATTTTCACTTCTTTATTTATTTCTGCATCATCCAAAATGACCTTTTGCCTTCTAACATCAATTGTTATCCACTGACCTAATTGTATTAATGGCCTTACATCACGAATCTCATTTTCAGCTAATTTTAAACTAAGTAAGTCTAGCATTGATCCAAGAACCGTTACATCTTTAATACGATTATCTGTAAGATTTAACCACTGTAAATTTTCCAATGAAGATAGTGGTGTTATATCTTCAATTTGATTATGAGATACATTCACATTATTCAATTGTTTCAAGTTTGAGATGAACTCAATATTTTTCAGGCCTACTCCTTCTAAAGTGAGTTTTTCTAAGTTTGTCATGTACTCTAAACCTGTTATATTTTTTATCTCATTTCCATTTTCTTTAAGTATCTCTAATTTTTTAATCTGTAATAAATCTTCTTTTGTAATAGGAGCGTTTAAATTCTCTCTACCTAAATTCTCTTTATTAATATGTTGTTGTAAAGTTTTATCGAGAATTACATTTTCCTTTTGTTCATTATCCTCTTTTATTGTTTCCTTGATTTCGTCTAATCTTTCAACAACATTTTGAATTACTGTTCCATTAAACTTAATACGGTTCTCTTCTGGCTTTATATCCAACGTAAATTCGTATGTTTTTTCACCAGTAGTCCCCCATTTAACAGAACCATTATTAACTATCCCATCTTCACTCTTCAATTGAATAGTATCAAGTGGCTCTCCCTGTAAATTATAAATAGGTATTTTAACTTCCTTATCTTTTTCTACATTATCTAAAAAGATTTTTTGTCTTTGAATATCGATATATATTCTTTTTCCTAGCTCTTGAACAGGTCTAACATCACGAATTTCATTTGAACCTAGCTTTAAATCATATAAGTCTGTTAAGTGACTAAGTGGCGTTATATCTGAAATATAGTTTTCTTCTAAATTAAGTGATTGTACAGTAGATAATCTTGATAAAGGTTCGATGTTTTCTAATTCATTTTTAGCAAGATCTAACTCTACTAATTTTTTCATTGATGTAATATGTTCAATATTCGTAAGTCCATTGTTACTTAAAGATAAGTTTTTTACATTTTTCAATTGCTCAATTCCAGCAAGGTTATCATTACTAATTTGATTATTTGCCACAGTCAAAGTCTTTAAAGATTTCACTGTAAATAATGGTTTAATATCTTTTATATAATTACTATTTAAATCTAGCATTTTAATCTTCTTCATTTGGCTTAATGGGCTTAAATCTGAGATTTTATTGTTTCTCAAAGTTAAAAACTCAATATGCTCTAACTCAGCCAAAGGTCCAATATCTTCAAGTTCACCATAGGTTATAC
>NZ_WEII01000128.1:0-10209 GCF_009183805.1 Bacillus sp. B2-WWTP-C-10-Post-4
CGGACTTTGACTCCGTCATGCGCTGGTTCGAATCCAGCTAGCCCAGCCATTTACGAGCCATTAGCTCAGTTGGTAGAGCATCTGACTTTTAATCAGAGGGTCGAAGGTTCGAGTCCTTCATGGCTCATCATTTTTGCGGAAGTAGTTCAGTGGTAGAATACAACCTTGCCAAGGTTGGGGTCGCGGGTTCGAATCCCGTCTTCCGCTTAATTAATAAGGGGCCTTAGCTCAGCTGGGAGAGCGCCTGCCTTGCACGCAGGAGGTCAGCGGTTCGATCCCGCTAGGCTCCATCTAAATAAAAAAGCTTACATCATATGATGTAAGCTTTTTTTGTTTTTAAAAAGACAACTTTTATACTTGTCGTTTAAAATGAAGAAAACGTAAAAATAAGGGATGGGGAGATAATTGTGAAAGTTGTTATTGCATCTGATTCATATAAAGAAAGCCTAAAAGCTATAGAAGTATGTGGAGCTATTGAAAGAGGTTTTAGAGCAATTTTTCCTAATGCAGAGTATGTGAAAATACCAATTGGAGATGGAGGAGAAGGGACGGTTGAATCACTTGTTGATGCTACAGGGGGGAGAATTATATCAATTAGTGTGACAGGACCGCTTAGAGAAGGTATACAAGCTTTTTATGGCATTTCTAAAGATAAAAAGACAGCGTTTATTGAAATGGCAGCAGCATCAGGATTACAGCACGTTCCAGTTGAAAAGCGTAACCCACTTATTACAACGACAAAAGGAACAGGAGAACTTATATTACATGCGCTAGATCAAGGAGTGGAGTACATAATTTTAGGACTTGGAGGAAGTGCTACAAATGATGGTGGGGCAGGTATGTTAGCAGCTTTAGGAGTAAGATTTATAAATGACAAGGGTGAAGTAATAGATCCATCTGGAGGCACATTACATTCGATTGTTGCTATTGATTTTTCACGAATGGACCCCCGCTTAAAGGGGGTAAAGATAGAAGCGGCATGTGATGTGGATAATCCATTAGTCGGAATGCAGGGAGCATCTTTCATATTTGGGAGACAAAAGGGTGCAAATGTAGAGATGATGAAAGAGCTAGATGAGAATTTACAACATTATGCGAATATGCTTAAACGATATGTATCTTTTGATGTATCTGAAATACCTGGTGCAGGGGCAGCGGGAGGAATGGGAGCGGCTGTTATTTCAGTGTTAAAGGGAGACTTGCGGAGGGGCATTGAAATTGTATTAGATTATACAAATTTCGATAAACATATAGAAGATGCAAATCTCATTATAACTGGTGAAGGTAGAATAGATAAACAAACTGCATATGGAAAGGCTCCTGTGGGTGTTGCGGGGCGTGCAAAACGTTTTTCTGTGCCTGTAATTGCTCTTGGAGGGTCTGTATCATCTGATTATTCAGCTGTGTACGAGAAAGGAATAGATGCGGTATTTAGTATTACAACGAGACCGATGACACTAGAAGAAGCATATAAAGTAGCAGAAGAAAATATTGAAATGACAACAAAAAATATTGCAATAGTATGGAAAATAGCATCAGAAAAACACTTCTAAATGTAGGAGTGTTTTATTATTATTATTTAATAATAGTGATTGCGATTGTTTCATTAAGTTAACTTTATACATAGAATAGTCTTGAAATTTGGTTTTCAGTATGAATATAAGTGAATAAATTGTATATCCATACAGAAAAATGTCGAGTTGAGTCAGACTATATAAAAGATTTAAAATATTTAGTGAAGGCATAAAAGGGGGATACTATCTATGAAAAAAGAAATCTCAGTTATTGGAGTTCCAATGGATTTAGGACAGATGCGTCGTGGAGTTGATATGGGACCGAGCGCGATCCGTTATGCAGGGGTAATTGAAAGAATTGAAGAAATTGGATATGACGTTAAAGATATGGGAGATATATGTATAGAGAGAGAAAAAGAGATAGATGAAAATACAAAATTAAGAAACCTTACACAAGTTGCAACTGTATGTAATGAATTAGCAAGTAAGGTGGATCATATTATAGAAGAAGGTCGTTTTCCACTTGTATTAGGTGGTGACCATAGTATTGCTATCGGTACATTAGCTGGTGTAGCAAAACATTATAAAAACTTAGGCGTTATTTGGTATGATGCACACGGTGATTTAAATACAGAGGAAACTTCACCATCTGGAAATATTCATGGTATGTCACTTGCAGCAAGTTTAGGTTATGGACATTCTTCACTTGTAGATTTATACGGAGCATATCCAAAGGTGAAAAAAGAGAATGTCGTAATTATCGGTGCGCGTGCATTGGATGAAGGAGAAAAAGATTTCATTCGCAATGAAGGTATTAAAGTGTTCTCAATGCATGAAATTGATCGTATGGGGATGACGGCTGTTATGGAAGAAACAATCGCATATTTATCTCATACTGATGGTGTACACTTATCATTAGATTTAGACGGTCTTGATCCTCATGATGCACCAGGTGTTGGAACGCCTGTAATTGGCGGTCTATCTTATCGTGAAAGTCATTTGGCGATGGAAATGTTAGCAGAAGCTGATATTATCACATCTGCTGAATTTGTTGAGGTAAATACGATTTTAGATGAGAGAAATAGAACGGCAACAACAGCAGTTGCTTTAATGGGTTCTTTATTCGGTGAAAAACTAAAATAAATGTAAGAAAAGCAACTGAGAAGTTGCTTTTTTTATTTGAAAATAGGCGTATAATAATGATTTATATTATACTGTACAATAAAAATGTTTGACATCTTACCAATTTGAGCTAAAGGGGGTTGTTTGTAATTGTCGTTTGTTTCATGTATGGTATAATTAACTAGTTGTTGGAAATACATACAGATAGAGCATAAAACAATATTTCAATATATGGATAGAATTGCTCGTAAGTAGGAGGAAGGGATAGCATGCCTTTTGAAGATACGACCATTTTGAAATATCTTAGTACGGCATTAGATATTGCCATTGTATGGTTTATTATATATAAGCTAATTCTTATAATCCGAGGGACGAAAGCTGTTCAACTTTTAAAAGGGATTACAGTTATTATCGTCGTTAAGATGATCAGTATTTTCCTTGAATTGCGTACGCTATCTTGGCTAACTGAACAAGTATTAACGTGGGGATTTTTAGCCGTTATTATTATCTTTCAGCCAGAATTGCGAAGAGCACTTGAGCAGCTAGGGCGCGGAAGTTTATTTTCGCGTGTTGGAACGCATGAGGATGATGAACCTGAAATGGTTGCAACAGCGATAGCAAAAGCAACCGAATATATGGGGAAACGTAGAATTGGTGCATTAATTACTTTGTCAAAAGAGACCGGTATGGGTGATTATGTGGAAACGGGTATTCCGCTGAATGCAAACGTATCATCGGAATTACTTATTAATATTTTTATTCCAAATACACCTCTTCATGACGGAGCGGTAATTATGCAAGGAAGTACAATTAAAGCAGCAGCATGCTATCTTCCATTATCAGAAAGTCCGTTTATTTCTAAAGAATTAGGAACTAGACATCGTGCTGCAATGGGAGTTAGTGAAGTTACTGATAGTATTACAGTAGTTGTGTCTGAAGAAACTGGTCAAATTTCTTTAACGAAAAATGGTAAGTTGCATCGTGATTTGAAGACAGAACAGCTGAAGGATATGTTATTAGCTGAATTTAGTGGAAACGAAAAAACGACTTCTTCGTCTTTATGGAATTGGAGGAGAAAGCGTCATGGATAAGTTAATGGAGAATCATTGGTTTTTAAAAGGGATCTCATTACTATTGGCGTGTATGCTTTTTATGTCAGCGACGTTAACTGAAAAAAATACGACATCAGGTATATTACCTTTTGCAAATGATACGAAAGAAACATTAACTAATTATGCTATTAATCTTAAGTATGATGAGGAGAAATATATTGTAAGTGGTATTCCGGCAGAGGGCGTTAAAGTAAAATTAGAAGGCCCAAAAGCATCAGTTGCTACAGCAAAAGCAAAAAAACAATTTGACATACCGGTTGATTTGCGAGATAGTCCAAAAGGAACTTATGAGATTTCTTTAAAAACGAACGGGCTTCCAGATGATGTGAAAGGAACAGTTCAGCCATCAACAATTAAAGTTACTCTTCATGAAAAGGCGAGAAAATATGTTCATGTAGATCTGAAATTATCAAATGAGGATCAGATGCCAGCGGGGGCTACTCTAGAAAAATCAAGCCTTAAACCGGATACTGTTGAGGTAGTTGGGACGAAAGAAGAAATTGAAAGCATTTCATCTGCCAAAGCGTATGTTGATTTAAAAGGTGTTAATAAAACTGTTACAAAAACGCCCGAAGTTACATTATACAATAAAGAAGGAAAACGTTTAAATGTAAGAACAAGTCCATCTAAGATTAGTGTAACGTTGAATGTGGCAACGCAAAATACAGCCAATAATACTGAAAAAACTGTTCCTGTAACGTATACGAAGAAGGGGAGTTTAGCAGAAGGATTGGCGGTTACAAATATCAGTGTTGAACCGAGAGAAGTAACGATAGCTGGTCCAAAAGATATTTTGGATAATATACAATCGCTAGAGGGGGTCGAAGTAGATCTTAGTCAATTGACAGAGTCTACAACATTCGATGCCTCTGTTTTATTACCCAAGGGCGTAACAAGTGCCAAACCGAATCAAGTGAAGGTTTCGGTGGGAGTGCAAAAAACAAAACAAACGAAAACAAAAACGATTGATGGTATCCCAATCCAGAAAAATGGACTTTCTAAAGATGTTACTGCTCAGCTACTTTCGCCGCAAGATGGAAAGATAAGTGTTGATATTTCAGGAGAAGCAAGTATAGTAGATAAAATAACAGCTGCTCAAATAACAGCGGTAATTAATCTGCAAAATGTATCTCCAGGAACGAAAGATATTTCAATTCAAGTGAGTGGTCCTGGTAATATTTCAATAGAGCCAAAACAAAAAAGTGCTAAAGTTACTATTGTGAAGAAAGAAAAACCAGATAAAGAAGTACAGGGTAACGGTCAACAACCGGATTCAAACACCGATCAAGAAAATCAAAATGAGAAACCAAAAAATCCTGAACCTGATTCAGAAAAAGAACAGGAAAAGAATCAAAACCAAAATCAAAATCAAAATCAAGATAAAGATAAAGAAACGAGTCAAGAACCAACAGTAGATAATCACAATCAAAAAGAGCAAGAAAAAGGAGCGAATCATAATGGGTAAATATTTTGGTACAGATGGAGTACGCGGAGTTGCAAATAAGGAGTTAACACCTGAATTAGCTTTCAAAATTGGACGTTTTGGTGGTTATGTATTAACAAAAGATACAGATCGTCCAAAAGTAATTATTGGTCGTGATACACGTGTATCTGGCCATATGTTAGAAGGAGCTTTAGTAGCAGGGCTATTATCAACTGGAGCAGAAGTAATGCGCCTTGGCGTTATTTCTACACCGGGCGTTGCTTATTTAACAAAAGCACTAGACGCACAAGCGGGTGTTATGATTTCTGCATCTCATAATCCAGTACAAGATAACGGTATTAAATTCTTTGGTTCAGACGGCTTTAAATTAACAGATGAGCAAGAAGCTGAGATTGAAGCTTTATTAGACAAAGAAGTTGATGAACTACCACGTCCGACAGGTACTAATCTTGGACAAGTGAGTGATTACTTTGAAGGTGGACAAAAATATTTACAGTACATTAAACAAACTGTTGAAGAAGATTTCTCTGGCCTACATATCGCTTTAGATTGTGCACATGGTGCAACTTCTTCTCTTGCTCCATACTTATTTGCAGACCTAGAAGCTGATATTTCAACGATGGGAACTTCTCCAAATGGTATGAATATTAATGAGGGTGTAGGATCTACACATCCAGAAGGCTTAGCTGAATTGGTAAAAGAAAAAGGTGCGGATATCGGACTTGCTTTTGATGGCGATGGCGACCGTTTAATTGCTGTAGACGAAAAAGGAAACATCGTTGACGGTGATCAAATTATGTTCATTTGTGCGAAGTACATGAAAGAAACTGGTCAATTAAAACATAATACAGTTGTTTCAACTGTTATGAGTAACTTAGGTTTCTACAAAGCACTTGAAGCAAATAATATTACAAGTGATAAAACAGCAGTTGGTGACCGCTACGTAATGGAAGAAATGAAGCGCGGAGGTTACAACCTAGGTGGAGAACAATCAGGCCATATTATCTTACTTGATTACATTACAACTGGTGATGGAATGTTAAGTGCACTTCAACTTGTAAACATCATGAAAATGACGAAAAAGCCATTATCTGAGCTTGCAGGGGAAATGACGAAATTCCCACAATTGCTAGTAAACGTTCGTGTAACAGATAAAAAATTAGCATTAGAAAATGAAAAAATTAAAGAAATTATTCGTGTTGTAGAGGAAGAAATGAACGGTGATGGCCGTATTCTTGTTCGCCCATCTGGAACAGAGCCACTTATTCGTGTAATGGCAGAAGCACCAACACAAGAAGTTTGTGATGCATATGTACATCGCATTGTAGAAGTTGTGAAAGCCGAAGTTGGCGCTGAATAATTAGCTGAATTTATATGAAAAAGGAGCACAAAAAGTGCTCCTTTTTCATATGTTTTATAGACGATGAAAAAAATTTCATTGACGGTTTATCCATGTTTGTTATAAGATGGTCTTGTTCTTTTTCTCAAAGGAAATATTGTAAATTATAAAAGCGCCAGAACTACAAATAGTGTAGTTGACGAGGTGGGGTTTATCGAGATTTCGGCGGATGACTCCCGGTTGTTCATCACAACCGCAAGCTTTTACTTAAATCATTAAGGTGACTTAGTGGACAAAGGTGAAAGTGTGATGAGAGAAGAGGAACGGATGAAAACTAGCTGTATAAGTATATACGGACTTAAACCCAATCGAGAGGAAGGTGAAAGCCGTTACAAGCTTACAGGGCTAGCAATATGTAATCCGTTTTTTAGTATAAATAAAAATGGTATCGGACTATGTCGTTACATGTTCGCAGAGCAGTGTAAGCATTTGTAACGGCGACTAAACATGTGTGGAATCGTAGGATTTATTGGAGAGCAAGATGCAAAGGAAATTTTATTAAAAGGTTTAGAAAAGCTAGAATATCGTGGATATGATTCAGCAGGTATTGCAGTACAAGCAGAGAACGGTGTTGTTGTATACAAAGAAAAAGGCCGTATCGCAAAACTTCGTGAAATCGTAGATGAGAACGTAGCAGCAAGCGTAGGTATCGGACACACACGCTGGGCTACACACGGTGTTCCAAGTAAAGTAAACGCGCATCCGCATCAAAGTACATCAAAACGCTTTACATTAGTTCATAACGGTGTAATTGAAAACTATGAATTAGTGAAAAAGGAATATTTACAAGATGTAACGTTCGTAAGTGAAACAGATACAGAGGTTATCGTACAGCTTATGGAACAACAAGTGAGCACAGGATTAAGTGTAGAAGAAGCGTTCCGTAATACGCTATCTCTTTTACATGGCTCTTATGCAATCGGATTACTTGATGCTGAAAATCCAAACATGATTTATGTTGCTAAAAACAAAAGCCCGCTATTAGTAGGTGTTGGTGACAACTTTAATGTTGTGGCAAGCGACGCTATGGCGATGTTACAAGTTACAGATCAATTCATTGAGTTAATGGATAAAGAAATCGTAATCGTAACGAAAGAAAGTATTACAATTAAAAACTTACAAGGTGAAACGATTGAACGTGCACCGTTTACAGCGGAATTAGACGCAAGTGATATTGAAAAGGGAACATATCCTCATTTCATGCTTAAAGAAATCGATGAGCAACCACTTGTAATCCGTAATATAATTCAAAAGTATCAAGATGAAAATGGCGAAATTGAATTAAATCAAGACATCCGCAATGCGATTTTAGATAGCGATCGTATTTACATCATTGCATGTGGAACGAGTTATCATGCAGGTCTTGTTGGAAAACAATTTATCGAGAAGTTTGCAAAAATGCCAGTTGAAGTACACGTGGCAAGTGAATTCTCTTACAACATGCCATTATTAACAGAAAGACCATTCTTCATTTACATTTCACAAAGTGGTGAAACAGCTGATAGCCGTGCAGTACTTGTACAAACAAATGAAATGGGGCATAAAGCATTAACAATTACAAACGTGCCTGGTTCTACGCTTTCTCGTGAAGCTGATTATACACTTCCGTTATACGCTGGACCAGAAATTGCAGTTGCATCAACGAAAGCTTACACAGCACAGCTTGCAGTACTTTCAATTTTAGCGGCTGATATTGCTAAAGCAAAAGGTGAAGTTCTTGATTTCGATTTAACACACGAACTAGGACTTGTAGCAAATGCAATGATAGAACTTTGTGATCAAAAAGAAGAAATGGACGCATTAGCAAAACAATTTTTAGCAACAACGCGTAACTGTTTCTTCATCGGCCGTAGCGTAGACTTCTACGTAGGATTAGAAGGTGCGTTAAAACTAAAAGAAATCTCTTACATCCAAGCAGAAGGATTCGCTGGAGGAGAGTTAAAACACGGTACAATCGCTTTAATTGAAAATGGTACACCAGTTATTGCACTTGCTACACAAGAGCACGTAAACCTTGGAATTCGTGGTAACGTGAAAGAAGTAGTA
This sequence comes from Bacillus sp. B2-WWTP-C-10-Post-4, assembly GCF_009183805.1. Lineage (NCBI taxonomy): Bacteria > Bacillati > Bacillota > Bacilli > Caryophanales > Bacillaceae > Bacillus > Bacillus sp. B2-WWTP-C-10-Post-4. Next base: position 8,638 of record NZ_WEII01000128.1, read on the forward strand.
GCACGCGGGGCTAACCCATGTATCATCTCAATGAAAGGCTTAGAAATGGAAGGTGACAGCTTCGTATTACCAGCTGTACACGAAGCGCTAGCACCGCTAGTAGCAGTTATTCCATTACAACTTATCTCATACTACGCAGCACTTCACCGCGAGTGTGACGTTGATAAGCCACGTAACTTAGCTAAGTCTGTTACTGTTGAGTAGGAGATTGGTAGGTTAATAAATATAGTTATGCGTTTGAAATAAATTTTGATAGTTTATAAAAAAGTCTGATCGTTTATAATAAATTAAAACTAAGAAAAGAACTCTGTAAAAATCATTTTACAGAGTTCTTTTAGTTATTTATTGTTTTACATAACAAATTGTTACTTGTTCGTCTATGTGGAAAATCTGTAATGCTTTACCATCTAAATTTTTAACCTCATATGATGAATAAATAGGTCTTTCCAATTTCACTTCTTGACCATTTTGAGTTCCTTTTTCCACCATTAGCGTTAACTGATGGGAAGAAACGTCTGCTTGGTATGTTCCTGTTAAGTAATTATCTTTATTTGGATAAGAACCATTTGCATATGTTTCAAATGTCTTATCTGCTTTTAGGACTAACGTAGTTTTGACTCCGTCTCCGTAATCAATACCCCAATTACCTACAAGCTCTGTACCGTCTTTATAGTTGTTCTGTACATTCTTAAACTTAGCCGAATCCTCGTCTGGTGTATCAATTTTTCCTTTGAATATACCAGTTTTATTTTGGGTACTGTATGTTTTAACTGTATTACCACTAGATAAACTCGGTGAGTTAGAAGAACTAGTACCACTTGTTGTAGAAGTAGTTGTTGAACTACCCTTAGCTTCCGCTTTTAACTTATCAAATACAGGTTTCCAAATGCGTTTTGCTTCATCTAATTTATTGTTTGCTTTATCTATGATTGCATCATCCGTATCTTTAAGTGTTTTAGAGTAATCAAATAATTTCGATACTTCTTTGAAAGATTCTTTTAACTTTTGAACAGCTTTTACAATTTCCTTATGATCTTCCTTATATTTTCCTGGTGCATCTATACGCTCTATTTTATTAAATACTTTATCTAAGTCTTTAATACTATCTCGTACCTCTTCATTTGACTTACTTCCCTTTTTATTATCCCTCACAGAAGCATCATAGTAATCTAGACGTCTTAATAAGTCTTCTTCAATGTCTACCATAAGTTGTGGGTAATCCTCAGGTAAAACCATAATCATCTTAACATCTTTACTTTCTTCTTTTGAGTTAGTTGATTTTTCCTTTGTTTCAGATGATTTACCTTCTGTCTTAGTTTCTTTACTTTCTTGTTTACCAGATTCAGTATTTGTTTTTTCTTTTTCTCCAAATAAATTAGTTACACTACAAGCTGACATAGAAACTACTAATCCGGATGCTAGTAAAATTTTACCTGTACTCTTTTTGAAATTCTTCATATGATTTTTCAATTCTCCCTCTAAAAACATAAAATAGATGTGCTTTAGCCCCTTTAAAACTAAAAAACATACCCCTTCTATATTTATTTTATAATACCTGTCTATGTATAATAT
>NZ_WEII01000129.1:0-10189 GCF_009183805.1 Bacillus sp. B2-WWTP-C-10-Post-4
CATATATAGTATTAAACTAGGCTTATAAAAAGTTAATAGTATATATATTATTTATTTTCATTTAGAAATTTAAGAACTTGGTTAAAAGCTTCTTCACCTGCTGAAGTGTTCATTTTAAATTGAAATTCATGTGCTAACTCGCCAGAGATATTTTTATCAAAGAAAAGTGTATCTACAGGTACTCCTTTATTTTGTAAAGTAGAAGCTAATGCTTTACCTTGCTCTTCAAATGATGCAGTATTTCCATCTGTGATGAACGTTGGTGGGTAATCTTTTGTAACGTGTTTATAAATAGAGGCGATTTCCATTTCAGGTAATGTTTCAAATTTCTTTTTCCCAAAGTAAGCCCAGCCAGTAGTACGCATAAAGTCTTGCACTTCTTTGGATGTTTCCATTTTAGCTAATGCAGGCATATTATACGGGCCGCAAAATAGCAGTATACCTTTAATTGTAGAAGGAGCAACAACAGCGTCAATCCCGGTTAATTTCGCATAATCTGGAGATGTTTGAATAGTAACAAATTGTCCAGATATTTGCGCTCCCGCAGAATCTCCTGCAAAATATAGGTCATCTAGTTTTACATTATATTTCTTTGCATTTGCTTTTATATATTCATAAGCCTCACCAAGTTGTAGTACTGGTGTAGGATACTTTCTTTTAGGAGCAAGAGCGTAATTTATATTTATCACTGTATAACCACGAGCAGCTAATTCTACTGCATAACCAGTAATGTCTGATTTATCTCCACCTACAAATCCACCCCCGTGCACCCAAAAAATAACAGGTGTTTTCCCTATAAAATTTTTGGGATAAATAATGTCTAATGTACCATCAGGAAATTTAGAATTATAATTGATATCTTTAACAATTCGTGTCTCTTTTAGAGCGTTTTTATAATTATTAGATTGAACAAACATTCCACCTTCAAATGCTTTTTTTATGAGAAACGCTTTCGGAATAGGTGAAACATTCCAAAAAACAACCCCCGCAATAATCAATCCGAAAACAATAAAAAGAGTTAGCAACATTCTTTTTTTCCATATCACTTTAGGTTTTAACTGTTTTATTCTCATAATTAAAGAATCTCCATTCTTTTTAGTAATAATCTTGAAATAAATCACAACATAAATTTTTATTTTCCGCCTGCTAATCCGTCCTTAAAATTTTATGCAAAAAGTTATATATTTTTATTATGTACATATTAGGTATCTCCTATAAAACACATTAAAAATTCAAACAAAAAGAGCAAAAGATCCCCATTTATAGAAGATTTCTTTTGCTCTTTGTAAAGGACACAAGTCCAAATAAAAGTTGCTTATCTATCGATAACTTACACATAAAAATCCATTTGTTTCAGTACTTTATTAGCAGAAACTTTAACAACCGTTTCTTTTTCACCCGTTCTATCAATTATGAAACCATGAACTTCAATATCAGAAGGTACTAATGGATGATGACGGATCATATCTATACTCTTTTCAATATTTTCACTAACATTTTTTTGTCCACTCAGCCATTGATTAAGGCTACCACTTGAAAATTCAGGCATGCAATTTTTAAAGAGATAGTCTAATTCTATATTATCTTTTATGAAATCACGTTGAGTTTGTAGATTAACTGAAGAAGTTTTTTTATCCTCTATTCCGACAACAAAAATTTCTTTAACATTTTCTTGATAAATAGCAATAATAATAGATCTCATTATATCTCCATAAGGATGTACAATTACAGAATCATAGCTGTGTATAGTCAACATGTTTTCTTGTTGAATGTTAGTTACTTGTTGGATACTAGGCTCTATTCCGTGTTCAATGTCTGTTAATAATAAAACTTTTTTATTCTTTGAATTCATATGGAGCACCCTTTCTTCATTATTGTATTTATGAAACTTTTAAGCTAGTAACAATAATAATTGTTACCAGTTTTTCCAGCTTCCCTCTGGATCAACACTTGCAAGTCTAACCCATCCATTTTGAACTTTTTCTCGAAATGTGAAATCATTATTTAACAAACGTTCTATATATTCAATAGGTGCTTGAATGACAATTAGTAAACGAAGTGGTGAATGATACGTCTCACTATCTGACTGCATAACGGATTGCCAAGGTAAGCCTGGCAACAGGTCACTAGCATTCCCTTGCATAACACCGAGACCCGCCGTTACGGTTTGGGTTGTTTTATTTCCACTACCATAATAGTGAGGAGCTACAGTTGATGCGTAATATTGTAGATTTATCCACTGCGCAACTGTTCCTGGTCCTGCAATAATATTAGCTAATATATCGCCACTTTCATCCTGTTTCCAATCATAATTATGAAGGAAAGCCCTACCTTCTAAGTCACAATCTTGAGTTAATTCACGCTTTCCGATAATAAAAGATGCATTACGCGCTAATCCCCATTCTGGACGTATTTCACTCCAATCTTCTGCAAATCGATGCGCCTCTTTACTCGGATTTTTTATTTTCGTTTTAAAATTAGGTAATTGCGTTAAACGTTCTCTATTTGCATGTTGGCTCACATTTGGCATAATCGTCTCGATACAATCAAACGCTTCTTGCGCAGTTTTCGAAAGTTCTGGGACGTAAATCCATTCCAATTCGTCCACTGTTGTTTTATGTTCAGCTGCTGCAAAAATGGTATCCTCAGGAATGTTAATGCCTTCAGCAGACAACGCCTCTCTTACTTCTGGAAGATTACATAAAGTAGCGAAAACTCTTGCATTGAATCCCCCTGCTGCGCCTCCACAAGCACCACACTCAAGTGCTGCCGCATAAGGATTGTTCGTACTTTGACTACTATGTCCACACATTACAACTAAAGGAGCAAATTTTTCTGTCAGTCCCACCATTTTTAAAGTTTGACGCACATAGTTCACTTTTTCTTCTTTCGTAAAACCGATAGGTATCTCACCTTTTGTGTCATGAACATAATTAAGCGAGAATGTTGTATCAGGTTTTTGTAACATAGTTTTACGAAGTTTACGAATGAAACCACCAACTCCTCTTGGGACAAAGCTTCTTGTCACCATCTGTAGACCAAGTAAAGGACCACTTAACTCAGGTAGCGCCATACTTGTCAGTACGTTCTGTTTCATCGTTTTAAATGTATAACGCACCGAACTGCCTACCCTCTTACGTTGCTCATAAGATTTAAATTCATTTTCATCTGTAAGCTCTTTTATTTGATGCTTCGGTTTCAGTATAACTGGCAAAGAAGGATGGCTGTCATTACTACCTAGTTCACTAGTCGCAATTGGTAACCCAAAGAAACCAGCTATTCCAAACGTTTCAAACGGACCTAGTTTTTCTAAGTGGCGACGAAACGGTTCTGAACGTACATCAATACAAAATGCTAATTGAGCTAATACACGCTTTTTATCATTGGTTGCACATTGTTTAGAAGCAATCTTCTCTCTTAATTGCTCTGCATGCGTTTGTTCCCAAGCTTCCAGCCAAAGTTTCCTGCGAATATTTTCATCAAAACGATATGCAAATGCTAACAATTCGCTTTGTTCAGCTGCAGACATTTGTGACCATTCCCGTGTTGAAATATTCCCCCAATAGATCCAAGAAGCTATAAGTGGGACGATCGAAACTTTTTTCTCAACCTTTTGATTTTTTAAAGGTAAATAAGGTTTTGCAATAGCCAGCTCCATAGAAATTCGAACTGCTAAATATTCTATTAAAAGCCCCTGTTCCTGAATTGATTGTTGTGAGCGCCATCGTATCATTCCTGCCCACCCAGGTAAAGAAAGTAAGTGCCCTTCAAGATAAGCTTGTATGTTAGATTCAGAAATCCCTAGTTCAAATAACGCTCTCGCTAAAGCTACTTCGGCATCTTGTGGCCAATCTTTTAAAACTTTACGCTCATTTTTACTGAGCGCTGGATCAAATGTAATAAGGTGTTGCCATGCACGATAAAAACCTTTCTCTCGATTTGGCATCGTCCAACTTGATCCGGAGTCATCAAGATATAATTTACACCATTTAATGATATGATAATTAAGAATATCAGATAGATTTTCACTATTTTGATTCTCTATAAGCGAACTTATTGGCTGCATAACAGAGGCTTTCATACTCCCTGTATTTATATAACTCATTTCGTCTGCCAATTTATTTAATTCTGGCGATGATAATAGACTAGAAGGTAATTTTTCTAACTTTAAAGCCGCTTGGCAAAATCGCTCTGCTTTCTCTCGCGGAATATGAAAAGATTGTGAATCCAGCCAACGAGACAAACTACTTTGTAAAAATGATTCCTCAATCTCACCTTTCGCTTTTGCCGAATGAATCATGGAAGTACTAGGATACATATCCACATTACGAGCTTCTTTTAGCCAATTTGCGACTTGTTCAAATGATTGCTTTTCAAGTCCCATCCAAGGGTGGTGAGCTGCAAACGTAGAGATAGGCCAAAGTGGTGCAATAACTCGGCTAGCAGATGCAACTAAATCATTTATATTATTTTCTTGCATATCAATGTTTGTATCTTTCTTTAATATTGACGATATGCTCATCACGAATTACCTCCCTTTGATACATAATGTTTCAGATAGCTTGGGTGACTTTCTACTGATTTTCTTCTCGCCTCACCTACTCGAACTAACCAAAGATAAAGTACAGCGAATAAAGTAGAAGATTGATGACGAGTAACGAAAGTACTAGTAACACTACTAAATAGTAAAATACATATAACAAAGATAACGGCTGGAGCTGAAGGTTGAACACTTTGATAAATATCAGTATGCAACCATTTATAAAGAGAATTATGAACGGTAAAGTAAATGAGAGAAAATCCAATCAAAACAATTACGCCAGCAATTCGTCCCATTCTTCCCTCTCCAAAAACAACAAGCTGTTTCCATGAAAAGTATAGTGACCAGCCTAAGATTAACGCACTAACTAGTTGATATCCCTCTCCAGAAGTCATAAACCAGAAAGTAATTGCTATAAATAATCCTAAAACACGCCCGACTATAATCCATAAATTGGACATCTTTTCATTAGACTGATTCACTACCCCAAAACGTTGCACTGAAGAACCAGCTTGTAAAAACAGTGTAGCTTTAAACAAACCATGTAAAATTAAATGAATAACAGCCGCTAAATAGGCGCCTAATGCACATTGAATAAGCATAAATCCCATTTGTGCAATAGTTGAACCTACTAGCTGACGTTTATAATCAACTTGGACTAAACTAATTCCTGTACCTATCAAGACAGAAATACTAGAGAAAATTAGTAAAATTATTTGTGCAATATCATCATGAAAAAGAGGTGAAAATCTAGTTAACATGATACCGCCAGCATTTACTAAACCCGCATGCATAATAGCTGAAACAGGAGTTGGAGCAACGGCAGACTCAATTAACCATCTTTGAAAAGGCCATTGTGCTGCTGGAATCATCACCGCTAATATAATTAATAAGTTAATTCCTGTTCTCTCCAATGTTCCATGTAGCGCTACATTTTCATTCGTTAAAACTGATGTTAATTGCCACTGTCCTGTTATTTGAAAAAGCCAAATGATAGCTGATAACAACGCAATCCAACTTATTGTAAATAAATAGCCAGAGATTTTAGTTGCTTCACTAACTACTTTCCACCCTTTATTTAGCCCTATGAGTAGAACCAATCCTATAAGCGTTGCTCCCCAACAAATAATCATGAAACGAAGATCATCACTTAACCATCCAACCGAAGATACACCTGTAGTAAATGTAAAAAGTACAAAGTATTTTCGATATGAGCGATCTCCCATTAAGTAACGTACAGAAAAACGCTGAATGATTAAACCAATTGTAAGAACAAAGAAAGCCATTAACCAAGCTAAAGTATCTAGATGCCAAGGCCCCACAACTCTATCTCCATTGTTATTAACAAGTGCGAGCAAAGAAACCAATGAAGGTAAAGCAGCGATACCAATATGGATATGAACAAAACGTAAAGGTATCCTTGCATTTAAAAACAATAATCCACTTAGCCAAGAAGCACTAAGCGCCATAAAAAATAATGTTAACAGTGTTGATGAACTCAGCGAAATTAACATGTTAAATACTCCCTTCTAAGCGAAAATAACCTATAAAATTCCTTTTAATTAAGATGTTTTTTTAAATTTCAATTTTCATTCACTCTTTTTAGTGCATCGTTTTTTCCCATAAAAAAAACCGACAACTTCCATAATTCAATGATTTTATATCATCATTGAATTATGGAGATTGTCGGTTTCCCTTCAACTAACTTCAATAAAGTTTTTTGAAGAGCTCCCATTTTATAGAGAATAATAATGTATGTATTACTCCTGTTAAAAAGAAATGTATATTTCTGATCTCCTAGATTATGCAATCAATATATCAATTTATGTTATACGCTATCTTTTAATTAAGAAACTTTTTCATTTAGTCAATATTACATATTAAAAAAATGCTAAAGCCTTAATTATAGCAAGCTGTTAAAATGAGCGTCTATCAATTTTTTAAAACAATTATAAGATAAACCATATTAAGCAGTTTGTCAATTTCTTTATCCGTTTTTTAAGAGTTATTTGAATTACGATTTATTATACCTAAATAACTTCAAGTTTTTAATTATTAGCCTGTTAATAAAGTGCAAAACTTGTAGGTTTCTTAATCCTTCCACTAACCTTAAGGTATTTTTAAAATTTCTCCTCAAGATTATGAAGCAATTTAAAAATCATTACTCGTTCGCCTGTACGGGAGCTTATATCCGTATGAAAGCTCTTCACTTTCTCTCCAGTTAATTCTAGTATAATCTCTTTCAGATCATCAATTCCAGATTCAACTAGCTCCGAACGATTTTTCTTTATCGTTAACATACCGTCTTTTGTTTCGCAAACACTATATTCAGCCGGCGTTAAAACACCTTGTAAATTTACGATAATCATATCCCGTAATATATCTGTCTTAACGGATATAGACCCGCGTCCTAGGTAGTCCTTTTCCCAGTGAGTAATTGCTTTGCTTATCTCTGATTCAATAGAGCCTTTTGAGCTTTTCATCTATGTATCCTCCTTCAATAAAATAAATTTACAATAACAATATAATAATCCGGATTAATTTTATTTTCAATTCCTAAGTAGAAATTATAGCAATTACAAAAAAGAACTCTTATAAAGTGAAACTTTAATCAGCCCTCACCAATCGGACTTTTATGGGCAGTTGATCCCCTACCTAACTTCTTTGCTTTCTCTGAATTTTGAGGTAGGGGTCTTACTACCCATTAAAGTGGGATAAATTTACGAGTCCTTTTTATATTGTTTCAATCAATCTTTTAATTGTTGTAGGTGGATTTTTTCATGTCTCCTTTAATATCTTTACAAAATACAGTTAAGTGCATAAACAAAAAGAAAAGCAAATGACCTTAATTATTAGATCACTTGCTTTTCTTCCATCATATACTTTCTAAACAACTCTATAAACCATTCTAATTACTTGCCTTACTTTCAAGTTTTTGAGTTGCCACTTTTTTAGGCATGAAACATGCAAAGATTAATGCTACGAAAGATAAAAATAACATGAATAGATACGCATCGCTTGAGCCGAAAATAGAGGATAATTTCGCTAGTTGAATAGCTGTAATGTTTCCATTTTCTAAAGATAACTCTGAAGCGTGTGAAGTTGCTTGAGTTGTATATATAGTAATAACAACAGCTGTTCCAATAGCACCAGCTAATTGACGAACCGTATTATTTACGGCTGAACCATGTGAACCTAATTCTCTAGGTAAAGCATTTAGTCCTGCTGTATTTAAAGGCATTGAAATGAAACTTAACCCAATCCGTAAAAGAATAGTACGCACCATTACATACATATACGTTGTGGATTCAGTTAAATCAATTACCCCCCACATCGAAATAATGATAAATACTAACCCTGTAATAAAGAGTGGTTTTGCTCCGTATTTATCATACATTTTACCTGTAATTGGTGATAAGAATGCATTAATGACCGCTCCAGGTAATAGAAGTAAACCTGATTCAAATGCAGTAAATCCTCTTCCGTTTTGTAAGTAAATCGGTAAAAGAATTAAATCAGCATACATAATCATCGTGATAAGTACATTGATCACTGATGTAAGAGTAAAAATTTTATACTTAAATACGGATAAATTTAATAATGGATCGTTAGACTTTATTTGACGTAAGCAAAATAGCGTTGTAACAAGTACCCCGGTAATAATTGTCGTAATAACAATCGGGTGATCCCATCCCTTACTTCCTGCACTACTGAATCCAAATAAAACACAACCAAAGCCAATCGTTGATAAAATGACACTTACAATATCCATTCTTGCTTTTGTCGTATCTGCAACGTTCATTAAATATTTTAGCGCAAGAATAATGACGATGAATACAAATGGAGCTAATCCAATAAATAACCATCTCCATGATACATATTCAATGATAAAACCAGATAACGTTGGAGCAATGGCTGGCGCAAAAATCATAGCAAAGCCGATAGTTCCCATAACACTCCCGCGCTTTTCACTAGGATATAAATATAAAATAACTGTCATCATGAGCGGCATAATAATTCCTGCCCCAATTGCTTGAATCATTCTTCCTGTTAATAACATGCCAAAATTGATGGCACCGGCACATAGTAATGTTCCGATCAATAAAAAAATCATTGAGCTAATAAATAATTGCCTCGTTGTAAAACGTTTCATTAAAAATGCCGTAATTGGCACTAAAACACCGTTTACGAGCATAAAACCTGTTGCTAACCATTGTACAGTTGTAGCTGTAACATCAAATACTTCCATTAATTTACTCATTGCCACATTAAGTAACGTCTGGTTTAATGTTGATAAAAAACATCCAGCAATTAGTACAAGTAATAAAATTTTCTTATTTTTTTCTGTTATTCCCTTCTCCATTTGTAAACTCCCTTTTTCTATAGTTGCATTATCGACACAGTGTCGATAAAATTCATAGTAACAAAGATACATATTCCTGACCATGAACAATTTTGTTAAAAATGTTCATTAATCGACATTGAAAATATGCTATGTCGAGAAAGTCAAAGAAAAATCTATAAAGGAGTTTCAAAATGTCTACATCTAAAAAAGAGGATCCTCGTACACTTCGTTCAAGAGAAATGTTTAAAAATGCCGTCTATTCTCTTTTACAAGAGGAATCCACTATTTCAAATTTAACAGTCCAGAAAATTGCAAACGAAGCTGGATTAAATCGGACAACATTTTACTTACACTATCAAGATATTCAGGATTTACTCATGCAACTCACTGATGAAATTTTAAACGAACTTTCTAATAAAATTACCGCTTTAATACACGTAAGCAATTTATCAGAAAAACAACAGCTAACACAATTGCTTGATTATTTATATATTCATCGAAATTATTTATCTGTTTTATTTAATATGAATCATTTTGAGGAACAATTATTTCTATTAATAAAGAAATTAGTAGAAACGCGCAGAAATAATAGTGAGACAGAGCTACCCGAAGATTATGTTGCCATTGAGATTAAAACCGCTTCATTGGTAGGAATCATTATGTGGTGGATAAAAAACGGACTTCATTTTAGTTCAGATTATATTACAAACCAAATTTATTTCATGTACAGAGGACAATGATTGCAGGCTATTTACTAATAGAATGAGGTTAGAGCATATGAGCCCTATTTCGCTACGGAGAAAAACGCGAATTTCGTATGCTAAGAGAATTTGACTAAAAAAAGTGCCCCTCGATTGTTAGACTTTGTTTAGCAATCAGGGTGCACTTCACATGTACTATAAGCTTTTTATCTGTTGGCAGTTTGTTTGATCAATTCACTTTTACTATCTCTTTGCAGCATAATTCTCCCCACCGCTATAAGAATGGTAATAATTGAAATGCAAAGAAGAATATTCATATCGTGTGATAGATTTCCCCCACCAAAAATTATTGTTTGATATCCGTCAGCTACATAAGTTCCAGGGAAAAGAGAACCTACAGTTTGATAAAAATTAGATAGTAACGCTTTTGGAACAATTACTCCACAAGTAACTAATTGTACTGACAGCGATATGATATTAAACATCATACCCGCAGGACCGAATAGAACGATAAACATTTGTGTTACGCTTAAGAAAGAGAAAAAGACAAGAGTTTGGAAGATCCATGTTTCAAATAAGCTTGTATTCAATTTAACGTTAAAT
>NZ_WEII01000012.1:0-80752 GCF_009183805.1 Bacillus sp. B2-WWTP-C-10-Post-4
ATTAGAAAATTAGAAGTGAAAATAGTATGTATAAGAGCCATTCTAAAATTTGTAATCTGTGAATTGGGAAAATATTGAATGCTCCAGGTCAGTACACTTTCTTGCCTAAACGTATTTACGAAAGTGACCTCAATATTTTAAATTAAATCAACGGGAGAATTGAAAGGCAGGAGAAAGTAACATGTCAGAAAATTATCGTTCTCGCGAGGAGCGACGACAAGTTAAAAAGAAAAAACAACCAGCTTCTAAAACACAAAAACCAAAAGGTAAAACATCATTTTTCCGCAAGTTTTTAATTACTTGTTTATTACTTGGTATTGTAGGTTTAGTGGCGGGGGTTGCTACCTTTTTCGTAATGATTAAGGACGCACCAAAACTGGAAAAAGCAAAACTTGTTAATCCGTTATCCTCAAAAATTTATGATAAAAACGGGGATTTGGTATATGAATATGGAAAAGAAAAAAGGACGAATGTTACGTATGATCAAATACCTAAATTAGTAGAAAATGCATTTTTAGCGACAGAAGATTCACGTTTTTATGAGCATAGCGGAGTAGACTTTAAAGGTACTGCCCGTGCTGTTTTAGTGAGTCTTAAAGGAGATTATGGCTCTCAAGGTGGAAGTACGATAACACAGCAAGTTATTAAAAACTACTTCTTATCAATGGACAAAACACCAAAGCGTAAGGCGCAAGAAATATATTTAGCTTATAAGCTAGAACAACAGTATTCAAAACATGAAATATTAGAGATGTACTTAAATAAAATTAACTTAGGTAATCGTTCATATGGTATCGCAACAGCAGCACAAAACTACTATGGTAAAGAATTGAAGGACTTAACATTACCAGAAGTTGCGATGCTTGCAGGTTTACCGAAAGCACCGAATAACTATGATCCAACGAAAAAAGAAAATGTTCAAAAAGCAACAGAAAGAAGAAATGTTGTTCTAAACTTAATGAATCGACATGGATATATAACAAAACAGGAAATGGAAGAAGCAATAAAAGTTGACGTAGAAAAGGGACTCAAGCCTGCAGCTCAACTACAAACAATGCCATACCCTGCATTTATGGATGCAGTTGTGAAAGAAGTAGAAAAAGAATTGCCAGATGCTAATATTGGTTCTGACGGTTTAGAAATTTATACAACGTTAGATCCGAAAGCACAGAAACTTGCTGATAATATTTTAAATAATAATATCATTGATTATCCAAACGATAAATTCCAAGGTGCATTCACATTTATGGATACGAAAACAGGAGAAGTTCGTGCTATAGGTAGTGGCCGTGGAGAAAATAAAGCTGTATTTAAAGGGCATAATATGGCAATTGAATTAGATCGTGCAGCTGGTTCAACGATGAAGCCAATTTTCGACTATGCTCCTGCAATTGAATATTTAAAATGGGCTACGTATCATCAAATCGATGACTCTCCATTTAAGTATTCAACGGGTCAAGAAGTTCGAAATGCAGATAGAAGTCATATGGGTCCAATTACAATGCGTGAAGCATTAAAAATGTCGCGTAATATTCCTGCAATTAAAACTGCAAAAGAAGTAGGGATTAGTAAATCGAAAGAATTCTCTGAGAAACTAGGTATTACATTTAATACAGCACCGACAGAATCGACAGCGATTGGTACAAATGAAGTATCGCCAACTGAAATAGCGGGTGCTTATGCGGCATTTGGTAATGAAGGTAAATATACGAAACCGCATTTTGTTAAGAAAGTCGTTTATCCAGACGGTAAGTCACAAAGTTTTGGACAAAAACCAAAACAAGTTATGACAGATTCTACCGCATACATGATTACTGATATGCTTCGTTCTGTAGTTACATCAGGTACTGGTACATCGGCAAATGTAGGCTCTTTAGATGTAGCTGGTAAAACGGGTACGACAAACTATTCATCAAAGCAATTAGCTCAATATAAAATTCCAGAAAGTGCAACTCGTGATAGTTGGTTCGCTGGATATACACCGCAATATACGATGGCAGTATGGACTGGGTATATGAAAGATGGTAAAGACGAGTATATTAGTAGTAAAAATACGAAAATTGCACAGTTGATCTTTAAAGAAATGATGAGCGAAATGGCTACAGATAAATCACGCTTTAAAATGCCAAGTAGTGTTATTCAAGAAGGTAGTGAGCTACGTATAAAAGGTGAAAAACGTGATTCATCGCCAAATACTAGCGTACCGGATACAACGGAGCAACCAAAACAAGATCAACAGCAAAAAACTGAAGAAGAGAAAAAGCAAGAAGAATTAAAGAAACAAGAAGAACTGAAAAAACAAGAAGAACAAAAGAAACAAGAGGAACTTAAGAAGCAAGAAGAACAAAAGAAACTAGAAGAGCAAAAGAAACAAGAAGAACAAAATAATGGAAATGGCCAAGGAACGACACCTCCAGCAAATAACGGAGGAGGTCAAGGAAATACGACACCTCCAGCAAATAATGGAGGAGGTCAAGGAAATACGACACCTCCAGCAAATAATGGAGGAGGTCAAGGAAATACGACACCTCCAGCAAATAACGGAGGAGGTCAAGGAAATACGACACCTCCGGCAAATAATGGAGGAGGTCAAGGAAATACAACTCCACCAGCGACCACACCACCAGAGACTGGCGGTAATGCAGGAGAGACCCCTGCTAATAATGGGCAATAAGAAAAATTTATAAAAAATATTAAAAAGCACTTAAGATTTGTGGAAATTACAATCTTAAGTGCTTTTTTCGTTTAAATGTAGTAGCTATGAAATGATGTGTTTTAAATGTTAAACGTACCATGAAAATTTTGAAAATAAATTGATGGGAAATGATAAAAGACTTGAGCCTGAGGTAGTGGAGGATAACTATGGCTATGAATGGGAGTACTACTGGGGTGTGTACCATGATGCCAAAATGATGGGGTAACTTGACCGGGAATTTGATATTGCTGCCAAGTTGCGGGAAGTTCAATTCCTACATCGGAGCTAGCTGTATGAACTGCAGGAACATGTATCCCAGGAGTCGAAGGAACTACGGCAGTTACTCTTAATAATACCCACATGAAATATTCACTCCTAAGTTGAGTTAATAAATTAGTATATTCTTTTCACACGTATAAAGGTACATATATAGGACTTTCGTTTAAAACATGCGTACAAAGTCTTAAGACTAATGTAAGCTGATGGTGGACTATTTAATATGAAAAGATACGTCTATTTGCGGAGGGAAAAGAGATAAAAAAAATATACAATGAGGGTGTTAATCGTAATATTTTACGAGTGTATGGAGGTATTTTTATGGAACGATTATGGACGAAATCATTTATTCAAATGACTTTCGCAATGTTATTTTTATTTACAGGATTTTATTTACTTGTTCCAACGCTCCCGCTCTTTATTAAAGAGATAGGTGGCAATGAATCGCAAGTTGGACTTATGATGGGGATGTTTACAATAGCTGCTGTTGTAATACGACCGATTATTGGAGGAATGTTAGATCAATATGGTAGAAGATCCTTTATTATTTTCGGACTCATCTTTTTTGGCTTAACGATGTACTCCTATAATATAGCATCGACTATTGTCCTTTTAGCTGTTTTACGTGTTATTCACGGAGTAACATGGGCTGTTTCTACAACAGCTGTTGGAACAGCAATAACGGATATTATTCCAGATTCACGCCGCGGTGAAGGTATGGGGTGGTATGGGATGGCGATGACAATTGCAATGGCGATTGGACCTATGATTGGATTATGGGTTGTGCAAAATTATTCATTTGATGGTCTATTTTTATTAGCGACGTTGTTATCTTTTATGGCAGTTGTATTATCATTAATAACGAAGATCCCATTTACGCCACAAAAAGAAAAAGGGAAAATTCAGCTATTTGAGAAATCCGTATTAACAATCACGATTGTAGTATTCTTTTTATCGTTTGCATATGGAGGAATAACAACCTTTTTACCGTTATTTGCATCATCAATTCATGTAAACCCGGGAACTTTCTTTCTTGTATATGCAATTGCATTAACAATTGTAAGACCAATTTCAGGGAAACTATTAGATAAGTATGGAGAAGTATTCATCCTACTTCCAGCATTATGTATTACTATTTTAGCTATAGTTGTTTTAACTATCTCAAATGGTTTGATAGGTGTAATTATCGCAGCAACATTATACGGTATTGGATTTGGTTCAGCGCAGCCAGCTTTGCAAGCGGCAATGCTTACAATTGTCGATCCGAGTAAAAGAGGAGTTGCAAATGCTTCATTTTTTACAGCGTTTGATTTAGGAATCGGGTTAGGTGCTATTTTACTTGGAGTTGTTTCACAAATGTTTGGTTATCGTATTTTATTTTCAGGGAGTGCAATTTCAGCATTGATAGCCTTAATTATTTTCGTCTTCTTTGTAAAACAACGATTAGGAAAAAAAGAGTTTGCGTAAACTGGAGGAATAAAGATGAGAATTTCAATTGATCGTAAAGCTCTGCAATGGTTCCAGGAAGAATTACGTATAAAGCACGGTGAATCTGTACGTTTTACTGTAAGGTACGGAGGGGATAGTTCAATTCAGCCCGGATATTCTTTAGGGGTTGTTGCTGAGAAACCCGATGGCGAAATAGTGTCAGTTGAGAAGGAAGGTATTATATTTTTTGTAGATTCTGATGATCTTTGGTATTTTCAAAACTATGATTTATTTGTAAGTTATCATGAGGAAATGGAAGAAATTCAATTTAATTATGTAAAATAATAACTTTATTAAAAATGAATAAGTTTTATATAAAAATTATATTTAAGAGATAGTGAAATAAATATCATATAGTAACGAGCTGTATTTATGTACAGCTCGTTTTTTCTATTTCTCAAATAAAATTAGAATAATTGTATATTTGGCGGTGTTATATGAAAAATCTTTATATTTTGTTTTTGAAAATACGCAAAGAAGTCTATCCTTTCTTTATAAAATATAAGAATTATTTTCAAAAAATTGTATTGTTACAGTAAGAAAAGTGTAGGAAACTTATCATTATAAAATAAATTGAAATCTTCTAAAAACTCTGATACATTGAAATAGAAATGTAGTTTCACAATATTGTAAAGGCTTACAGTTATGTGCACGAAGATCTATTAGGATTGGAGGAAATAATGATGAAAGCTGAAGAAAAATTTTCCCCGGGATTAGATGGTATAGTGGCAGCGGAGACGAAAATCTCGTTTCTTGACACAGTAAAAGGTGAAATTGTAATTCAAGGGTATGACTTAATCGAACTCTCAAAAACAAAAGAGTATTTAGACATTGTGCACCTTTTATTGGAGGAACATCTACCGAATGAAGATGAAAAAGTAACACTTGAAAAGAAATTAAAAGAAGAATATGCAGTACCAGAAGGTGTATTCAACGTACTAAAGGCATTGCCTAAAGAGACGCATCCCATGGATGGATTACGTACAGGTGTGTCAGCGTTAGCTGGTTACGATAATGATATCGAAAACCGCTCGTTAGAAGTGAATAAAAGCCGAGGGTACAAGCTGTTAAGTAAAGTGCCAAACATTGTAGCAAATAGCTATCATATTTTAAATAATGAGGAGCCAATTGAACCTCTTAAAGAATTATCTTATAGTGCGAATTTCTTCTATATGTTAACTGGTAAAAAACCAACTGAACTTGAGGAAAAGATCTTTGATCGTTCCCTTGTTTTATATAGTGAGCATGAAATGCCAAACTCTACATTTACAGCTCGCGTTATTGCATCAACACAATCAGATTTATACGGTGCTCTAACAGGTGCAGTTGCATCTTTAAAAGGAAGTTTACATGGCGGTGCAAATGAAGCGGTTATGTACATGCTTTTAGAAGCTGGTAATGTTGAGAAATTTGAAGAGTTATTACAGAAGAAACTATATAACAAAGAAAAAATTATGGGCTTTGGACACCGTGTTTATATGAAGAAGATGGATCCAAGAGCACTTATGATGAAGGAAGCTTTAAAACAGTTATGTGATGTAAAAGGTGATTATACACTATATGAAATGTGTGAAGCTGGAGAAAAGATTATGGAAAAAGAAAAAGGAATTTATCCAAATCTTGATTATTATGCAGCTCCAGTATATTGGATGCTAGGTATTCCAATTCAACTTTACACACCAATCTTCTTTAGCTCTAGAACAGTGGGGTTATGTGCGCACGTTATTGAGCAACATGCAAATAATCGTTTGTTCCGTCCTCGTGTAAATTATATTGGCGAGCGACATGTACTTAGTAAATAAGAACAACTGGGGAGTTGTTAGCGCCGCCCGCCAGATGGGTGTTTGACCGACACCCATCATTAATAATAACGAATTTTCGACAGAAAGGGAAGAATAGCATGATTAAAACAAATGAAATTAAGCAAAAAGATGCATTATTAGAAGAGATTACCGATTATGTATTAAATAAAGAGGTTACTAGTGCAGAAGCATTCAGTACAGCTCGTTACGTATTACTTGATACACTTGGATGTGGAATTTTAGCACTGCAATATCCAGAATGTACGAAATTACTAGGACCAGTTGTGCCAGGAACAATCGTGCCAAATGGTACACGTGTACCAGGTACGTCTTATGTACTAGATCCAGTAAAAGGTGCATTTAATATCGGATGTATGATCCGTTGGTTAGACTATAACGATACTTGGCTTGCAGCAGAGTGGGGACATCCATCTGATAACCTAGGCGGAATTTTAGCAGTTGCAGATTATATTAGCCGTGTTCGTATTTCAGAAGGAAAAGAAGCTTTAAAAGTACGTGAAGTATTAGAAATGATGATTAAAGCACATGAAATTCAAGGCGTGCTTGCTTTAGAAAACAGCTTAAACAGAGTTGGTCTTGACCATGTATTATATGTAAAAGTAGCAACAACTGCAGTAGTTGCGAAAATGCTTGGCGGAACACGTGAAGAAATCTTTAATGCATTATCACATGCGTGGATTGATAATTCTAGTCTTCGTACATATCGTCATGCTCCAAATACGGGCTCACGTAAATCATGGGCTGCAGGTGACGCAACGAGCCGCGGTGTTCATCTTGCAATGACTGCTCTAAAAGGTGAAATGGGTTATCCAACAGCATTATCTGCGCCAGGATGGGGATTCCAAGATGTATTATTCAATAAACAAGAATTAAAATTAGCAAGACCACTAGAGTCATATGTAATGGAAAATGTATTATTTAAAGTGTCATATCCAGCAGAATTCCATGCACAAACGGCTGCAGAATGTGCAGTGAAGTTGCATCCGGAAATTAAAGAGAGATTAGATGGAATTGACCGTATTACAATTACAACTCATGAATCAGCAATTCGTATTATTGATAAAGAAGGTCCATTAAATAACCCAGCTGATCGTGATCATTGTTTACAATACATTACGGCAATTGGTTTATTAAAAGGAGATATCGTTGCAGACGATTATGAAGATGCAGTAGCAAACGATCCACGTGTAGATGAATTACGTAATAAGATGGTTGTTGTTGAAAACAAACAGTACAGTTTAGATTACCTTGATCCGAACAAGCGCTCAATCGCCAACGCTGTTCAAGTTCACTTTAAAGATGGCACAGTAACAGAAAATGTGGAATGTGAATATCCACTTGGTCACCGCTTCCGTAGAGACGAAGCAATTCCAAAAGTTGTTCAAAAATTCACTGCAAATATGGCAGGTCATTATTCTAGTAAGCAACAAGAACAAATTCATGAAGTTTGTTTAAATGAAGAAAAACTAGAAAATATGAATGTAAACGAATTTGTAGATCTATTCTTAATTTAATAATAGGGGGAATTTAGAATGGCTTGGGTTGTGAAAAAGCAGTCAACACAAGAGGAGCTTGCGAATCGATTCCGAGCTTTAGTAGAAGCAAATGAAATTTTGCAAATTCCAGGTGCTCATGATGCAATGGCAGCTCTTGTTGCAAAAAATACAGGTTTTTCAGCTCTTTATTTATCAGGAGCTGCTTATACTGCAAGTAAAGGCTTACCAGATTTAGGTATCGTGACGTCTACTGAAGTGGCTGAGAGAGCAAGAGATTTAGTAAGAGCTACAGACTTACCTGTTCTTGTTGACATTGATACAGGATTTGGTGGTGTACTAAATGTGGCGAGAACAGCTGTAGAAATGGTGGAAGCGAAAGTAGCAGCTGTCCAAATTGAAGATCAGCAATTACCAAAAAAATGTGGACATTTAAATGGTAAGAAACTTGTTACTACAGAAGAATTGGTTCAAAAAATTAAAGCGATTAAAGAAGTTGCACCGAGCTTATACATTGTAGCACGTACTGATGCTCGCGGCGTTGAAGGATTAGATGAAGCAATTGAAAGAGCAAATGCATATGTAAAAGCAGGTGCAGACGCAATTTTCCCCGAAGCGCTTCAATCAGAGGAAGAATTCCGTCTATTTAATAGTAAGGTAAATGCACCTTTGCTTGCGAATATGACTGAATTCGGAAAAACTCCATATTATAGTGCAGAGGAATTTGCGAATATGGGCTTCCAAATGGTTATTTATCCTGTAACTTCACTTCGCGTTGCAGCGAAAGCATATGAAAATGTGTTTGCTTTAATTAAAGAAACAGGTTCTCAAAAAGATGCACTTTCTAATATGCAAACGAGAAGTGAATTATACGAAACAATTTCATATCATGACTTTGAAGAGTTAGATACTGGTATTGCAAAAACAGTATTATCAGAAGATCAATAGATAAAGCAGCGAAGGCGATGAAAATACATCTTTGGCAAAATAAAATGCTTGATGTGAAAAATCATCGCCTTCTATTTTCAAAAAAGATATTCCACTCATCGTAGACGAGCATAAGCAAAAAGCTATGAAAGCCGAATGATAGGGGGATACATATGGAGAAAACGAAGTTACCATGGGATGAATTTTTTTCACTTAATAAAGATATAAATCATACTTACTTTACACCAGAAGATTTTTCAGGTGATGAAGATTTAATCGCAAAAACGACAGAACAATTCGTTAAACAAGAAATTGTTCCACAAATGGAGAATATTGAACAACATAACTATAAAGTTTCTCGTCAATTATTTGAGAAAGCTGGGGAACTTGGATTATTAGGCATTGAGGTACCAGAAGATTATGGCGGGTTCGAGTTAGGAAAGGCTGTCTCAGGTCTTGTAGCAGAGAAAATGGGTTACGCTGGTGCGTTTAGCGTTTCTTTTAATATACACGCTGGTGTAGGTACATTGCCTTACATATATTATGGAACGAAAGAGCAAAAAGAAAAATATTTACCGAAAATCGCATCGGGAGAATGGATTGGGGCTTATGCTTTAACTGAGCCAAATGCTGGTTCGGATGCATTAAGTGCAAAAACAAGCGCCATATTGAATGAAGAGGGAACAGCTTGGAAGTTAAATGGTGAGAAGCAATGGATTACAAATGCTCATATGGCAGATGTATACGTTGTTTTTGCGAAGACAAATAAAGGAATGACAGCGTTTATTGTCGAAAGAACATGTGAAGGTGTATCTATTGGATTAGAAGAAAAGAAAATGGGGATTAAAGGTTCTTCAACAGCGACTCTTATTTTAGAAGATGTTGTCATCCCTGCTGAAAATGTTTTAGGGGAAGTTGGGAAAGGGCATCACGTAGCCCTTAATATTCTTAACTTTGCTAGACTTAAACTTGCTTTTGGGAATATTGGAACAGCAAAACAAGCAATTGGTTTGTCGGTTCAATATGGAAAAGAGCGAAAACAGTTCCAAACGGAATTAGTAGACTTTACGATGATTCAAGAGAAAATTGCAAATATGATTATTGCTACATATGGAGCCGAAAGTGCAGCTTATCGTACAGCAGGTGTAATCGATGAAGCAATTCATGAGAGCGATGAAGATCTTATGAAGAAAATGTCTCAATTTGCAATTGAATGTGCACTGAATAAAGTAAATGCTTCTGAAACACTTGCTTATATCGTAGATGAAGCTGTACAAATTCATGGTGGTTACGGTTATATGCAAGAGTATGAGGTAGAACGATTATATCGTGATGCAAGAATTAGTCGTATTTTTGAAGGAACGAACGAAATTAATAGATTAACAGTTGCTAAAATGTTAATGAAACAAATCGAACAATTAGAAGATACTGAAGTAGAAAGTAATGTAGCAAATGTAGAAAGAAACCATCGTTACATTTTATTAGCGAAAAAATTGTTGAAACAATCTTTGAAAACGCTCTCTAAAACTCCAGGTCTAAAAATTGACCAAGAACAAGAATATTCACGTGTAATATCAAATATGTTGACGGACGTGTACATCATGGAATCAGCGTTTTTACGTACGAGAAAAGCGGTACGTAAAAATGGAGAGGAAAAAGAACGTACGAAGCAACTCATAACGGATGTTATTTGTGAAGAAGGATACCGTAAAGTAGAAGAAGCGGCGATTTCTGTACTTTCAGCAGCTGTCACAAAAGAACAAGATAGAAATGTGATTTTAGCTGAAATCCGTCAATTATTAGTGCCTTTATACACGAACGTATTTACGAAGAAGAGAGAAATTGCGAAAGCTATTATAAATCGCGGGAAATATATTGTGTAAATAGGGGGAAAGCGATATGAAAAAGATTGGTTTTATCGGTTTAGGTAACATGGGTCTTCCAATGTCAAAAAATCTAGTTAAATCAGGTTACACAGTATATGGCGTGGACTTAAATAAAGAGGCGGAAGCGTCCTTTGAAAAAGAAGGCGGAATTATCGGTCTATCAATCTCAAAACTAGCAGAAACATGTGATGTAGTTTTTACAAGTTTACCTTCACCTCGCGCTGTTGAAGCGGTATATTTTGGAGCAGAAGGATTATTTGAAAATGGTCACTCGAATGTAGTTTTCATTGATACAAGTACGGTATCGCCGCAGTTAAACAAACAATTAGAGGAAGCTGCAAAGGAAAAGAAAGTAGACTTTTTAGCAGCACCTGTGAGCGGTGGTGTAATCGGAGCCGAAAACCGAACATTAACGTTTATGGTTGGTGGATCAAAAGAGGTATATGAGAAAACGGAATCTATCATGGGCGTACTAGGCGCGAACATTTTCCACGTTAGTGAGCAGATTGATAGTGGTACAACTGTTAAGTTAATTAATAACTTATTAATTGGTTTTTATACAGCTGGTGTGAGTGAAGCTTTAACATTAGCGAAAAAGAACAATATGGATTTAGATAAAATGTTTGATATTTTAAATGTAAGTTACGGTCAAAGTAGAATTTATGAACGTAATTATAAAAGTTTTATAGCACCTGAAAACTACGAGCCAGGATTTACTGTGAACTTATTGAAGAAAGATTTAGGATTTGCAGTTGACTTAGCTAAGGAAAGCGAACTCCATTTACCGGTAAGCGAAATGTTACTAAACGTATATGACGAAGCGAGTCAAGCTGGATATGGTGAAAACGATATGGCTGCTTTATATAAGAAAGTTAGCGAGCAATTAATTTCTAATCAAAAATAAATTATACAAAGGAGAGAATACAATGATTACAACTGAAATTAAACGAGTAAAAAATCACATTAACGGTGAGTGGGTTGAATCGACAGGTACGGAAGTAGAAGCAGTTCCAAATCCAGCGACTGGAAAAATTATCGCTTACGTTCCACTATCTCCAAAAGAAGATGTTGAAAAAGCTGTTGAAGCGGCAAAAGCAGCATTCGAAACATGGTCTAAAGTACCAGTTCCAAATCGTTCAAGAAATTTATATAAATATTTACAGCTATTACAAGAAAATAAAGATGAGCTTGCAAAAATCATTACGCTAGAAAATGGTAAGACGCTAACGGATGCAACAGGTGAAGTACAGCGTGGTATTGAAGCGGTAGAACTTGCAACATCTACGCCAAATTTAATGATGGGTCAAGCACTTCCGAATATCGCTAGCGGAATTGATGGATCGATTTGGCGCTACCCAATCGGAGTTGTTGCTGGTATTACGCCATTTAACTTCCCGATGATGATTCCGTTATGGATGTTCCCACTTGCAATTGCTTGCGGTAATACATTCGTATTAAAAACATCTGAAAGAACGCCACTTTTAGCGGAGCGACTTGTAGAATTATTCTATGAAGCAGGTTTCCCAAAAGGCGTATTAAATTTAGTACAAGGCGGAAAAGATGTTGTAAATAGCATTTTAGAAAATAAAGATATTCAGGCTGTTTCGTTCGTTGGCTCTGAGCCGGTAGCTCGTTACGTATATGAAACAGGTACGAAACACGGAAAACGTGTACAAGCGTTAGCAGGTGCGAAAAACCATGCGATTGTAATGCCAGATTGCAATCTTGAGAAAACAGTACAAGGTGTAATTGGATCTGCATTTGCAAGTAGTGGAGAGCGCTGCATGGCATGCTCAGTAGTAGCAGTAGTGGATGAAATTGCTGATGAATTCATTGATGTATTAGTAGCAGAAACGAAAAAATTAAAAGTAGGCGATGGCTTTAACGAAGAGAACTATGTTGGACCATTAATCCGTGAATCTCATAAAGAGCGCGTTTTAGGCTACATTAATAGCGGTGTAGCAGATGGGGCAACTTTATTAGTAGATGGCCGTAAAATTAATGAAGAAGTTGGAGAAGGTTACTTTGTAGGTGCGACAATCTTTGATGGCGTGAATCAAGAAATGAAAATTTGGCAAGATGAGATTTTTGCTCCAGTATTAAGCATTGTACGAGTTAAAGATTTAGAAGAAGGTATTAAACTAACAAATCAATCTAAATTTGCAAATGGTGCAGTTATTTATACATCAAACGGTAAACATGCACAAACGTTCCGTGATAATATCGATGCTGGTATGATCGGTGTAAACGTAAATGTTCCAGCACCAATGGCATTCTTCGCATTTGCAGGAAATAAAGCGTCATTCTTTGGTGATTTAGGTACAAATGGTACAGATGGCGTTCAATTCTATACACGTAAAAAAGTTGTAACTGAGCGCTGGTTTTAATATAAAATAAACAGCCAAATTAGTTATTAAATGAAAACCACCACTATTAATAGTGGTGGTTTTCATCTTGTTAATTACTTTTTTCAAAAGCAAGTTTAATACCAAAACCAATTAAGACGACTCCCGTTAACCCTTGAATATAACGCTGCGTCTTCGGTTTTTTCATAAAAGCACTAATTTTATCAATTAAAAATATATAAAAAGCGAACCAAATGGCTGTTAAAACGAGGTAAGTAAGGCCCATTACGAGTAGTTGGATAAACGTATTATGATTTGGATTTAAAAATTGCGGTAAAAACGTTAAAAAGAATACTGCAACTTTAGGGTTTAATAAATTCGTAAGAAACCCTTGTCGAAAGCAAGAGGTGTGTTCATCTTCATTATTTAAAGATATATCGTTCGTATCAATGCCTTCTTTATTTCTTACTGCTAAAAGGGCTTTAATACCAATATAAATTAAATATAGAGCCCCAACGTACTTGAAAATAGAAAATAAAAGAGCTGACTTTACAATAAGTGCAGAAAGACCAATTACAGCAGCTAAAGTATGAATTAATAGTGCAATACATGTACCAAACACTGTTTTCACTCCACCGACTTTACCAGCAACCAATGTATTTTTCGTAGCCATTGCTGTATCTGGACCAGGTAAAATGATAAGGCAAATAGACATAATGATGAAAAGAAGATAATTTTCTATCATAGCCGCCCCTCCTTTTTATTTTTAGAATATTTGATTAAAATCAGTGTAGCACAAAAATGGATTTAATAAAATTAAATTTTGTTAAAAATAATTAAATAAAAAAGGCTATATAGTAGCTGTAATTACACTACTATATAGCTTCGATTTTATCCCGCTATTTGCGGGTAGTAAGATTTTCACCGCACAAGATTTAGCTGAAGCAAAGAAGTTAGGTAGGGGATGAACAAAACATCCCCTCATGACAATTTCATTTTATGCATTAAGTAAGTTAAAGAAACGATTCACATCTTCTTCTGAAACGTCACTTAACTGTTTATATTTATAATTCGGATTTTGATCTTTATCAACGACAACGGAGCGTACTCCCTCGAAGAAATCTTCATGTCTCATGAAATTTTTAGCAAGTATAAGGTCCGTAGCGAAACATTCTTCAACGGATTTATCTTTTCCATCAATAAACTGTTTTAATGTTACTTTTAGTGAAATAGGGGATTTTGATAACAGTGTTTCTTTCGTTTTTAGAGCAAAGGAACTTTCATCTTTCTCCAATGAATGGATGATTTCTTCAATTGTATCGAAAGCAAAATGTGAATTGATTACTTCTAATGAAGGAGCAAGCTCGCTTTCTAAGTTTGGAGCAGTTGCAAATGTACGAATAACTTCTTTTAAATTAGTATGTACATCATCTTCTTTATGCCAATTTACACTTTCAAGTTCAGTAAGAAACTCTGGTAATGAATCAGATGTCATAAAGTAATCAGCAGCATTAATAAATAATACGTCAGAAGCTTTTAAAATAGATGCTGTTAAAGCAACGAATCGTCCTGTATATCCAGGCGCTTTATTTAAGAAATATGCAGCTCCGACGTCTGGGAAGAAGCCAATATTCATCTCTGGCATTGCCCATTTCGTACGCTCAGTTACAATGCGATACTTCGCACCATTTGTAAGACCGACACCACCGCCCATTACAATTCCATCTAAACAAGCAATAATCGGTTTTGTATATTGATAAATATATGTATCAATTTCATACTCTTCTTCAAAAAAACGTTCTGCATGTTGCAATGCCACTTCATTGGAACGCGCTTCATAAAGAGTTTTAATGTCGCCGCCTGCACAAAAACCTTTTGTGCCAGCTCCTTTTAACACGATAAGTGCAATACGCTCATCGTGTTCCCACTCTTTAAGTTTTTGTCCGATAGGTTGTAACATGTCATAAGATAAAGAATTAAGTGCTTTTGGACGGTTTAAAGTAATTGTCGCAACGCCGTTTTCACTAACAGAAAATAAAACTTGTTCAGTCATAATGCATCCTCCCTTACATATCTTCTTATTCTTAATTCTTGATATGTACTGAAATGTCCTTTATAAATTTTGTCAAAAGTTGACGGTAAATATTAATTTGGTCACTGCATATTTTGACGAGTTATCTTTGCAGGATTTCAGAGACTGAGGGGGAATATTACAACATTACTGTAAGTGTAATTATTTGAAGTTATAATGATAAAAGCGCTATTATATAGGTGTGAAATGTTCATTATCAATTCTAAAAGTGTGTTTGAAGAAAAAATAAATCGTACAATTGTAATAAAAAATTTTACACTGAATTAGAAATAGAGAAAGGAGAAATCGGAATGCCAGGACCTTTACTATTGTCGGTTATTATTTTGTCTTTTTTAATGATAGGAATAACGCAGTATTTTCATCATACAGATACGACAGAAGAAGTGAAGGATAAAGTACGTCTCGTATTTCCGATTTTTATAATATCTATTTCATTCTGTATTTTATTAAATAAAGATGGCTACATTGTCGCAGTGTTCTCATTTTTCGTCGCAATCGTCTTAATTACCGTTTTATATTATGTAATGAAAGACTTTATACAAAAATAAAGATGTCATAATAGGCATTTTTATTTTGGGGAAAATATAAAATTTCACATACCGTATTTTATATAAAATACATAAAGCATATAACAATAGAAAAGTGTGTACTTTGCTGTGTATGTACTTGTCAATCTTGCATAGCCACTATACTATTAAAATGTAGAGATTATAAAAAGGGGTTGTATCTATCATGAAATTTGAGATGCACACAAAAATTATTTCAAATGAAAAAGAAGTAAGATTACATATTGAAGAAAATATATTTCAATTAATATTGGATGGCTATCACTTATTTACAGTTCAAGAAATATTGCCTTTATATAAATCAAATGAAGAAAGAATTGGAAGTGCAACGATATTGAAGCTAGAGTGGGAGAACGGAAAAACTACAATAAACTATCAACTCGTTTCACTAAAATCAGTAAATTAAAAGGAGTAGAAAAATATGAAGTTATTTCATACAGCGGATTGGCATTTAGGTAAGCTTGTTCATGGCGTGTATATGACTGAAGACCAAAAGATTGTATTAGATCAGTTTGTACAGGCTGTTGAAGAAGAAAAACCAGATGCTGTAATTATTGCAGGGGATTTATATGACCGAGCAATTCCACCTACAGAAGCAGTAGACTTATTAAATGATGTGCTGCAAAAAATAGTTATTGATTTGCAAACACCAGTTATTGCGGTAGCTGGTAATCATGATAGTCCGGATCGTATCCATTTTGGAAGTAGTTTAATGAAAAAACAAGGATTACATATTGCAGGTCAATTTCAATTCCCGTATGAACCTGTTGTACTAAATGATGAATATGGAGAGGTTCACTTCCATCTAATACCGTATGCAGACCCAAGCATAGTGAGGCACGTGTTGAAAAATGAAGACGTACGTTCTCATGATGATGCGATGCGCATTTTTATGAATGAGCTCTCTGAAACGATGGATAAAGAAGCTAGACATGTATTTGTTGGACATGCATTTGTAACTTCTTCAGGAGAAGCGGAGGAGAATACAAGTGATGCAGAACGACCACTTTCAATTGGTGGTGCTGAATATGTAAATAGTCATTATTTTGATAAGTTTCATTACACAGCGCTTGGACATTTACATCAAGCGCATTTCGTACGTAATGAGACGATTCGATATTCAGGTTCACCACTTGCCTATTCAATTTCTGAAGAGAAACATAAAAAAGGTTATTACATTGTAGAACTGAATGAAACTGGTGAAGTAGCAATTGAAAAAAGATTACTTTCACCACGTCGTAAAATGCGAACAGTAGAAGCGAAAATAGATGAATTATTACAGCACCCAGTAAGTGAAGATTACGTATTTGTAAAATTATTAGACGAAAACCCTGTCTTACAGCCGATGGAGAAAATACGATCTGTATATCCAAATGCAATGCACGTTGAAAGAGCGATGCAAAGGCGAGAACTCACAGATACAAATGAAGTAACTGTTTCAAGACATAAAACGGATGATTTATCTCTTTTAAAGGCTTTCTATAAAGAAATGAAGGGGTTAGATTTATCAGAAGAGAAAGAACGCCTATTTATAGATGTATTACAAACAGTGCAAGAACGGGAAGGTGAACGAGGATGAGACCGATTCAGCTTATTATGACAGCATTCGGGCCATATAAACAGAAAGAAATAATCGATTTTGAAGATCTTGGAGAACATCGTATTTTCGCTATTTCTGGGAATACAGGAGCTGGAAAAACAACGATTTTTGATGCGATTTGTTATGTGTTATATGGTGAGGCTAGTGGAGAAGAACGTAGTGATACGAGCATGCTTCGAAGTCAATTTGCTGATGATAATGTTTATACAAGTGTTGAATTAACCTTTCAGTTAAAAGGGAAACGCTATGAAATAAAACGACAACTTGGACATAAAAAACAAGGGAATAAGACTATTACAGGACATGCAGTAGAATTATATGAAGTTATTGATGGAGAAAACGTTCCAGCCGTCGATCGTTTTCATGTAACAGACGTAAACAAAAAAGTGGAAGATTTAATTGGGTTAAGTAAACATCAATTTAGCCAAATTGTTATGTTACCCCAAGGGGAATTCCGAAAACTATTAACATCTGAGACGGAAAACAAAGAAGAGATTTTACGTCGTATTTTTAAAACGGATCGTTATAAATTAATGCGTGAGTTACTTGATCAAAAGAGAAAACAATGGAAAGACGTCTTACAAGAAAAACAAAAAGAGAGAGAGCTCTATTTCCGTAATGTTTTTAAATTACCAATCCGTGATGGAGCATTATTAGAGACATTAGTGGCACAAGAACATGTAAATACGCATCAAGTAGTAGAAGCGTTAGAACAAGAAACAACCGTGTATAAGGCAGAGGTTGAGCAATTACAAGTAGAACAAGATGTTCAAACGAAGCAATTAAAGGATGCAGAAACACGTTTTCATGCAGCAAAATCTGTAAATGAGAAATTTATAGATTTACAACAAAAGAATGAGAAATATAACACTTTACAAGAGAACCGTGCAGCAATTGAAAGGAAAGAAAAATTCTTTAAACGTGCGGAACAAGCAAAGCGCTTATTACCATTTGAACAATGGTATGAAGAAGCGATGGAAAATGAGCAGAAAGCTGAAAGTTTGTTAAAACAGATAATCGTCAAACAAGAACAGATAATGAATAGCTTTGAACTTGCTCAGGAGAAGTATGAAGTAGTAAAGAATAAAGAAGCTGAACGAGAAGAGGCTAAAAAACTTGTTCAAAGATTAGAAGAGTTACAAGCGATTATTGAATCATTAGCTGAGAGAAAGCTGAATTTACAAAATGCCGAAATTCAAATAGGGAAATTAAAAGAAAGTATGCAAAAGTTAGATCAACAACTAGAAGAGCATACAAACCAAAAACAGAGAATGTCTGATGAATTGCAGCAATTAGAACAAGCACTTGAGCAATATGTAGCTAAAGTGGAAGAACTAACGAATATGCGAGAAGATGCAAAAGTTTTAAAACAAGCATATGATGTTTGGCAAGAAAAACAAAAATTCGAGCAAGAAAAAGAAGCGGCAAATAATAAAATGCAAGTGGCAGTTCGTGCATATGAAAACATGGAGCGCCGCTGGTTAAGTGAACAAGCTGGTATATTAGCTCTTCATTTACATGACGGTGAATCTTGTCCGGTATGTGGTAGTACGAGTCATCCACAAAAAGCTACAGAGCAAAGTAATGCGATCGATGAAAAAGAGTTAAACGATTTAAGAGATAAGAAGAACATTGCTGAAAAATTCCATGTGCAAGTAGAGGAGAAATGGAATTTCTATCGACTACAATATGAACAAGTGATAGAAGAAGTTGTGAAGCGCGGCTACAATTCGGAAAAATTAGCTGAAACATATAGTGCACTTGTTCAAAAAGGAAAACAATTAGCTGCAGATGTTAATACGTTAAAAGCAAGTGAAGAAACACGTAAGCAGATTGCTGCGAACATGAAAAGCGTAGAAGAAAAAATAGAAGAACTTCAGAAACAAAAACGAGAATTGGAAACAATGCAGCACCGTACAGAAATGGAGTGTATGCAACTTCGTACGTCATATGAACATGATAAACGAAATATTCCAGAAAACTTACAAACAGTACAAGCTTGGAAAGCACAGTTTGACCAAGCTATGCAGGAACTTAGGTTAATGGAGGACGAATGGAAGAAAGTGCAGGAAGCGTATCAGCATTGGCAAAATGAAAATATACGTATTCAAGCAGAACAAAAAGGTGCTTCTAATCAATTTGAAAGTGCAAAATTAAAGAAAGAAGAGACTTTCGCACGCTTTATGAAAGAGCTAGAACAAAGCGGGTTTACAGATGAATTCACGTATAAAAAAGCCAAATTAAGCGATCCCGAGATGGAGATGTTACAAAAAGAAATTCAAGGTTATTATTCATCGCTTGAAGTGCTTGCAAAACAAATTGAAGAGTTAAACTCAGAATTAAAAGATAAAGAGTATATGGATATTACATCTTTAGGTGAACACATAAAAGAACTAGAAATTAATCTCGATATCATTAAAGAAAAACGTCAACGTGCGCAAAATGCGGTAACATATATTTCTGATTTACATCAAAACATTAGACGTATTGACGAACAAATTCACGAGGAAGAAAAAGCCTTCCAAGAACTTGTTGATTTATATGAAGTAATGAAAGGTGATAACGAAAGTCGTATATCATTTGAACGTTACATCTTAATTGAGTATTTAGAACAAATTGTTCAAATCGCAAACGAACGACTACGTAAATTATCAAATGGACAATTTTATTTAAAACGAAGTGAGCGAGTTGAAAAAAGAAACCGTCAAAGTGGATTAGGTTTAGATGTGTACGATGCATACACTGGCCAAACGCGCGATGTAAAAACATTATCCGGCGGAGAGAAATTTAACGCATCACTTTGCTTAGCGCTAGGAATGGCAGATGTCATTCAAGCATATGAAGGCGGTATTTCCATCGAAACGATGTTCATCGATGAAGGGTTCGGTTCATTAGATGAAGAATCATTAACGAAAGCAGTAGATGCCTTAATTGACTTACAAAAATCAGGCCGATTTATCGGTGTCATCTCACACGTTCAAGAGCTGAAAAACGCAATGCCAGCTGTATTAGAAGTAACGAAGCAGAAGGATGGATGTAGTCAGACAAGGTTTGTGGTGAAGTAATACCTTTAACCATCGATTTTTCCACTCGTTTTTTCGCAATTTGAAGGTCGAGTCACACTAGCGGTCACACTTTTGGAATACTTCATCGAGCTTCTCGGCTACAGAACGTTGCATATCAGGTAACACATGACTGTACGTATTTAATGTCGTACCTATATCGGCGTGACCTAGTCGTTCTGAAATTAGTTTTACATTAACGTTTTGTTGAATTAATAGCGTAGCATGAGTATGTCGTAAATCATGGAACCTAATTCTAGGTAAGCCGAGTTTTTCGGTTACATTGTAAAATGATCTACGTATGCTTCGAGAATCTAAAGGTTTTCCATATTTCGAGGGGAGAACTAAGTCTAGGTCGGTGTATTTATCACCGGCTTTTTCTTTTTCATATTCGACGAACTTACGGTGAGTTCTTAACTCTTCTACTAAAATATTCGGAATATGAATTGTACGTATACTAGTTTTATTCTTTGCTCCATATTTTAATTCCCCACGTTCAGACAACGTTTGTCTGACAAAAATTCTATTATTTTCAAAGTCGATATCTTTCCAACGTAGCCCCAAAATCTCACCTTGACGCATTCCAGTAAATATCGCTATTGAAAAGCTAATACGAAATCTCGTAGCGTTCCCCATTGTCTTACTTCCACTCAAAAAGTAATTTACCTGATCCAACGTCCATACTTCCATTTCAGTTTTAATTATTCTAGGTAAAACAACATCGGTTGCTGGGTTATTCTTTATAAGTTTAAGTACCTTCGCTCTTTTCAAAGAGGTTCTTATAAAACTGAAAGCTAAATTTATTGTACCTTTTGAGTAATAATTTTCCTCTATTAACGTGTTGATGTAATTTTGTAGATGCATTGTTGTAATGTCTTGAATCCTCAAGTGACCGAGACGAGGTTTTATTATATTTAAGTAATGCGTGTAATTTGCTCGAAAGGTACATTTTTGAAGCTGATTTTGCCTTTCTTTAAACCACTGTTCCATAAATGCTTCGTATGACATATGGGAAAGCTTAAGAAAATCATCGTTAAGAAAATCAGCCTTTAAGAGCGTCATTTCTTCATTTGCTTCTCTTTTAGAAGCGAAACCTCTACGCCGTATCTGTTTACGCTTGCCTGTCATTGGATCTTTAATAGCGAAGACAAAATCCCATTTACCTGTATCCTTATTTTTACTTACTGTACCACTCAATCTTATGTCCTCCCTTAAAAAGTCACAAGAAAGAGGTTATATCTTCCATTACCTGTATTCTAAAACTAAAGTCACAAATTGTATAGGGGCATAAAAAGTAGAAAAACGTAAAAACATTGGCTCAATTTCAAAAGCCTAAACGTTTATATAAGCGATGAGAAAAATAAATCCGAAATTTATTTATGAAAAGTGCGCGAAGTTAAAAAGTCCCGCGTCATAGTAAATGTAAGGAGTTCACAAGGCATTACACGGAGGTGGAAATGAGTGAGTACAGTGAGCGAAAATAGCAACTTAGTATCAATCGAAGCCCAAACGGAATATTCAATTACGAGTGGAAAACGAGAGACACGAATCTTCCTTAAGATGTATGTCGACGCAGTACACTCCGGTTTAATAGCAGACTTAGGTCCGGAAAGATGGACGACTCTTTGCGTATTAGCTTCATTCATGGATGAAGATGGCGAATGTTATCCAACGCAAGATATGATTGCAAAACGACTTAATATAAGCCGTGAGAGCGCCAATAGACGCATCAAAAAGCTATGTGAATATCGTTGGGATGGAAAGCCGTTAGTCGTTAAAGAGAGACGTAGACACGAACGTACACAACAATGGGAGAATACGGTTTATACGATTCTACCGATTAGTCAGCTAACAATATTCGGAAATGAACCGGAATCTATCAGTCCATGTGACGCATGACCACATATGGTGACTTCCACACATGGTTGTAGTTCACACTAACAAGAACTAACTCTTAACAAGAACTATCTTTTAACTAGAAAAAGATTAAGAGCTAAAACCTTGAAGTCTATTTCTAGCGAAATATCCTTCCATCATTAATATATTCAGCGGTAATTACTTAAATAAAAGAATGTCGCTAATAGATGATGAGATACAACGAGCGTATGCGAAGTTGTAAGGTTCTAAATAATTATCGGAAGGAACGATTTATATGGATAAAAAGATTCTTATTAAACGATTAGAAAATATCTTGTTTCACATAAATACAAATGGAAAAATAATCGGCGGTTACCGCACATTAGAAGACGTCAAGTATAGCTTAGAAAACTTAGTAAATGAACTGAAGGAAAGTGAATAGGAGGTATTTACGGTGAGAGACGTAACGAAACGATTACAACGTATCCTATCGGAACTAGAATCGTTAGAGTCCGACATGCAACAAACGAATATACGCAGGTCACAAACGGATATAGCGCAGCAAGATATTTTACATACTATTGAAATTGAGACGTTTACTACAGCACGTGGTAATCACATGTTGAAAGAACTGAAACGTATTCGTAAAGAACGTCGTAAGGCAAAGGACGATCAAGCGGTTTTACAGTCGGTCATGCACACGCTAAAAGGCGTTAAGCAGAGAGTCGAGTGTAGCATCGGAAGTGTAACCGGAGTCATTGAACGTCAACAAGAACGCAAGGTTACAAAAGGTTACTGACGTAAATTTTACACTCAAATAACGAGATAAGAATCTAGGAATCTACGAATGTATATAACAAGGAGTGTTATCGGTAGGATAGGCGGTAACTAACGCAGATATATGATACCGGTCAGAAAAAAAGACCTAAGAATATAGGTCAAAAGAAAAGGTGTAGCCATATATTAACATTTTTGTCGGTCGAAGACTATATGTATCGTATTGAGAAAATTCATAACGACATATGTCGAAAACATAGAAAAAAAGAACCTCTGTAACGACAGAGATTCGAAAGGGATGGAGTAAATACGTCTATTAGGAAGACGCATCGAGTAATGTCTGCTCGATAATTAAATGATAGCGCGAATCTTCAGAAACTATTAGCGGTAAATATACCCACTATTAGAAGACCAAGGAGGACTAACAAATAAACGAATGTTACACGATTTATTACTGAAAGAAATCTACATCGAGGCGCTAATCCGTCGCAACGTATTCAAAACGGAAGACGGGCGGGACTTATGGCAGGCGTCTAACGAGGAATTACATGCGCAATTATTTGCCGAGGAGGGGAACCAATGACACGCATATCAACGAAAGATTTCCGCAACCTACCAATCGAAAAGTGGAACGTAACGACATTCCGAGAGTACCTAAAGCATGTACATGAGGAACGTTATAAAATTCCGTATGTCACTCGCAGCTATGCGATGGAAGGTCGTATGTTGAAGACGTTCATCGCCGAATATAAACCGGAAGCAACAAAACTATTCATCGACGCATGTTTCGCCGACTATAAGCCGACAAGGGAGTATCCCGGATTAAACTTTGCGTTTATGTATTCGTATATGCGATCCAGGTTGTTGCCGAGAGTTCTTGGAGAAATTCGTAGAAAAGGTGCACATTTATCTCGGAATACGGAACATATATCAGTAAGTACGGAAGAAATTATCGATTATTTATAATGGAGAAATTATTTTTTGAATATGTGAGCACTAACCGAAAAATGTGAAAGTAGTATTAGTAGAGATGGAGGGAAAGAAATGGCACGACCTAAATTAACGTTTGAACAAGTGAAAGAGAAGTTTGAAGAACGTGGTTATGAGTTGTTGGAAACTGAATACGTAATAGGTACAGCAAAGATGCGGTATAAATGCCCGCATCATCCGGATAAAGAGTTATCGATTAGTTATGCAGAGTTACGTAACGGCAGTGGTTGTCGATATTGTGGGATTTTAAAACGTAGACATTCTTTTGAACTCGTAAAAGAAACGTTTGAATCACGAGGTTACAAATTACTAGAAAAGAATTACGTAAATGATAGAACGAAAATGCGATATAAATGTCCGCACCATCCAAACGAAGTATTTACGATACTATTTTCACATTTACGAAGAGGTCACGGTTGTCCGAAATGTGGTCAAGAACGAAGTGGACAAGTCCGATCAGAAGTACATTTTAGAGAGCAAGCATCGAATGGTCCGTCAATTTATACGAAAGGGCAGCGTCAAGAAGCACGTCAAGAAACTTCGAGATTGCTAGATACGTATTGTTACGATTGTCCAAACAAGGATTTACCGTATATCGGAGCGATTGAAGAGCATTGCTACAAAAACTGTCCGCATGGGATTGGATTAGATATACGAAGATGTGGCGCAATATTAGCCGGTGAAGATGCTGACGCAGTAACTGAGTACTATAAGGTGAAGTTCGAAAAAGAACGTATCGACCGTAAAGGGGTGACGGTATAATGCAATGCATTCTATCCGATTATTGTTCGCTATACAAAAGCGAATCATGTAACCGTCAATGTTTTTCCTACATCGCACTACATGGACATAACGGTAATGGAGGACGTATGGCAGCGACTAACTTACCGAAAGAATACCGTCATTTAACGTTACAAAATTCGCCTGTACGAGCGTCCCAACCGAAAGTATATAAATCGATTGAAGCGTATGTAACGACTTTCTCACGGCAATTTGAGATAGATGAGGTAACGGACGCAAAAGACAAGATTAAATCGATGTATTTGTTTTCCGAAGAGACTGGCACGGGGAAAACGACGACAGCAGCCGTAATTTTAAACGAGTGGCTTATCCGACACTACATCGGCAGTTTGCAGCGAAATAGGCAATCGTTGCAGGTACCTGGATATTTTTTAGATGTGAACGAATGGCAGACGCTTTTTAACGAATTTAATCGGTCCAACATACCGAAAGAAGTGTCAGAGAAAGCAGCGAAAGAATACTACCGTCGAGGTAGTCATGCGAAGGTGGTACCTTTCGCAGTGCTAGACGATATTGGAGTACGTAGTGCAACCGAAGCATTTCGAGGAGATTTACATGCGGTGATAAACCATCGGGTAACAAACGGATTACCAACGGTCTACACGTCGAACATTCCTATCGACGAGTTGGAAAGCGTATTTGATCGTAGGTTATACGATAGAGTGCGAGATTTGTGCGTGGTCTTGCCGTTCGAAGGCAATTCGAAAAGAGGGATGCGGAAATAAAAAAATGACCGATCCTTTTATAGGAGCGGCCGTACAAATATCATGTGCTGGAGGTCGCTCCAAATGGCATAAGATGTTTTCTCTAAAAAGTATGGACAAGAAGTTTTACGATTATACGTAAAAAAACGGCGAGTAACCAAATAGGCTACCCGCTACGTCTCTGCACGACACGGAGGAGAACCCCCGTTTTGAAAGAATGAAGTCGAAGGGAGATCGACTCAAAGGTAGTGTGCGTATGATTAAAAATCATTATTCGCATATGTTAGAAAGAATAACTTATCGTTAATTATATGAAACAGTAGATAGAAGGAACTATAGTGCAAAACGTTTCATATCAGTTAGTCTTGTAATAATTTGTCAATATAAGATTGAGTGTTGGAAAACCAGCTAGGTGGGATTAAACCCTCTTGAATTATATATTCTTGTAAATCATTTTTTTCGGATGCATACACTTTCCAAATCTTTTGTTTTATTTTTGTTGGCTTACCCCATAGTTGATCAATTGTTTGAACTGAAGGTTCTAAGACAAAATAAAAATCATCATTTCGTGTTTTACCTCCTTCAGCTTCTATAAATTTATCCTTAAATGTTAGGAGAACATAAGGGACATATAGTGGCGTTAATCCCTTCTGGTACCAAAAATCTTTTTCATTAGCAACCCTAATTAAATCTCTAAATTCAGAAACAGTTAATCCATCTGCTAAAGCGGCACATTTGCTATAAATATCAAAGGTATGATTTTTTACAAACTCTATAATGTCTTTTCCATTTTCTTTATCAGTTTGAGAACCTAAAGCATCAGAATAATTAACACGTTTTTTCTTCATAGATGGACAAACTGAATTTTTTGGATGTATAAAATATGCGCTTTTAATAAGAGATTGGTCAGCATCAACACGTATATCAGCCTCACAAATCGGACAAATGATAGGTTCGCCTTTGTGCTTTGTTGTGTAAGTTTCTAAGTTTACTTTTTTACGGGAATCTTTTAATAGTGCGTTATATAAAGTCACAGATTTTACCTCCAATGTAAATTGTTATCTTTATTAATATTTTAAAACGTTTTTAAGTTTCTGAAAAGATGGAAATATGACAATGATGTGTGACTTAAATAATAAAAATGAATATTAGGAGGAAACGATATGGGTGTATACTCAACAAAAGAACAAGAAACGGTATTAACTTTCGACAACGAAACGAAGGAATGGAGCGCATACTCTTGCGTTCCAAAACACATTCGTAAACTATTAGAAATAGTCGGAGAGGAAAACGTTACAGTTATCGAGAGTGATGACGGCAATATCTTGGCGGTGAAATGTACGTTACAAGAGAAGAACGTCAGCATCAAACGATTACGGACGTATAGCGAGGATCAGAAACGTAAAATGGCGGAGAGAATGCGGGCGGTTCGGGAAAATATATGATTAATGATGGACAACACCGAAGGGCAATAATACTGGAGAAAGGAATTAAAAATATGAATTATACCATAAATTAAAGTTTTGTACTTTTTAAGATTTGAGGTAGAAAAAACAAGGTATTATATCATAGTTCACAATTTCGCGCTTTTTGATTTCTTTAGTGAAAACTACTCATTTTTTTTGCAAATGGATGTAAAGTTTCGTTTTTTTTATTAAAAACATAGAAAATAAGCAGTTTGTATGTAAGAGATTTAAAAAAGATAAGAAAAAATATATGTGTTACAGTTGTTCTATAAATAGAATCTAGCGCGATTACAAAGGATGTTGCCTAGTGTTAGTTTCTTTTATACACTCGGAATCATACCGCTCTTTGACAACCGAATAAAAAATCGCTCAACAAACAATATAGTGGAGGTGTAGTTAATGAACTACGGAGAAATGCTCTTATCGAAAGTGGTAGACACCGCTAATCCTATACAATTAAACCATGTAACAGAACGAGATTTTGTTACAGAAGCTGAACGTAAAGCGTACCGTTTTATTAAAGATTACGTAGAGACTAATCGAGGGCGTGTCCCCGACTTTCGTACGCTAGTAGCAGAAGTCGACGGTTTCACATACGTCCCAAATGTCGAGGATAGTTTCGAGTATTTAACGAAGCAAATAAAATCCTATTCTGCGAAGATCGAAGTGATGGGGTTACTACAAAACGAAGCGCCGGGCCAATTCGAACAACTAGACGGAAATTCTTTCCTTGAATGGTTGCGAGAAAAAGTCGACGGAGTTATAATTAGAACAAATGTTCGCGATAAAGTGGGAACAAGTCTAAAGACCGATAGGGACAGGTTTCTAGAAGAATACGAACGTCGTAAAAAGGGCGAGTCATATCGTATTTGGAAATCTCGTTTTCCATTCATAAATAAGGCGATTGGTGGCTATGTTTCTTCGAACGTCTACACAATTTACGGAAAGTCAGGGCGTGGTAAATCCGCAACAACTATCGAAGAGGGCGTAGAGATGGCGTTCCAAGGAGCGAACGTGCTTATCTGGCTAATGGAAATGGGATGGTTTGAGGGAATGGTACGCTTATACACTTCGATTTCTTCTCGTATTGGTGCGACTGTAGCCGAACTAGACGGTATAAATTTAGAAGCTGGTTTTGATTCGAAGGAAATTCGTCATGGAAAACTATCAGAAGAATTTGAACAAGGGTTTAAAACGTTCTTAGCGAATATCAACGAAATTCTACCTGGTAATATTATTGTACGAGGCGTAGATGATGACGACTTTCACCAAAGAGATTTACGACAGTTAGAAGTAGATATAACTGAGACGAATGCAGATGTAGTGATTGTCGATCCGTTCTATTATCTAGACTATGAGAAGAACACGTCTAAAACGGCTGGTGGCGATGCGGCTGAAACATCGAAGAAGTTACGTCGATTAGCCGGTAAGACAGGCGTGGTTATGTTCGCTATCACACAGGCGGATGAAGTCGATAATAATGAGGACGAAGATGGCCAACGAGAATTACGCTTACCGAAACGTAGTGAAGTAAAGAAAACGAAAGCGCTTCTAGAGGACGCAGCGTTATTGATAGCGGTTGATACTGACGCAAAACAAGGACGAGGCATGATCGGTATTAATAAAGGCCGTGATGGCGGTGAAGGGGAATCGGCTGAAATTATTTACATGCCGCAAATTGGTGTTATTAAGGAAATGGAAACTGGTGAGCATGTGGCGAAACAATTTACGACTGTGTTTTAAATTAAAAGAACGGTAGGTGGGTCACCTTGTCAAGTATTCAAATACGTGGGCAGGACGTAAATGTAGACATCGAATACGAACTACGGCAGTTTTCTTGGACTAACGAAAGGTGGTCATATGATAAACTGATTGCGGCAAGTCCGTTTCGATATGAACACACGCCGAGTTTCTTCGTTAACTTAGATGGGGATTACGCTGGTACGTGGAAAGATTCAGGCGCATTTGATAACGAATGGGAAAGCGGCAACTTTACCAGATTGTTATCTTACTTGCGAAATGAGACGTATGAAGAAACGGAAGAGTATTTACTCGAAATGTACGGTGTGGAATATGGTTACGATAATCTCGTACTTAAGCCACCGAAACTCCGGATTGATAACGGTCGCAAGGCCCTCGATTTTGGTCGGTTGCAAGAGTATGCTTATCGCCATCCATATTTGGGACAGCGAGGTATTAGCGAAGAGGTACAACGACAAATGAAGATCGGTTACGACCGTTTTAGGCAGGCGGTTGTAATTCCGTGGTTTGATACAAACGGTAGATTGGCGAATATAAAGTATCGGAAGGTTTCTTCGAAAGTCTTTTGGTACGAAAAGGATGGAAAGCCAATTGGAGATTTGATATACGGACTACATCTTGCTTATAGACGAAATATTAAACGTGCAGTATATTGTGAAGCGGAAATAGATGCGATGTCGTTTATGACGGCTGGGATTTTCGGATTAGCAAACGGAGGCTCGTCGTTTAACCAACGAAAGGCAGAGCAAATATTGAAGTCCCCGATAGGAGAATTAGTTATCGTGGCGGATAACGATCTAGCAGGCGAGAAACTTCGAAAAGAACTTGAGAAATATTTAAATGGGAAAATACGCTTGACAAATGGATTTGTTCGTGGATATAAGGATGCGAATGAAGCGCTAATAAAAGAAGGGGCATCTTCGTTGATATCTGTAGTTGATAATGCGGAGCCAGTTCGATTAAAATTAATATACGTGAATTCACGTAGTGACGGTCGGAGGGAAGATACGAAACCTTCCCGGTAAATAGATGTTATTCCGTTTCCCATTCGTATAATTCTTCGATGTCACAATGTAGTTTAGCGGCAATATTACGCGCTCTTTCTACGTTAGGCAAATTACGCAGGCTGACATAATCCGTTATGGATTGCGGTGTAATACCGACTTTTAGTGCGAGCTCAGCTTGTGTAATGCCGTTCTTTTTACATAGTTCGGGAATACGGCACCTTCCGACTTTAAACGATGTAATCACCTCCTTTCTTAAATCGGAGGCTTTGAAACTATTATTCTTGAATGTTTATAATTTTAACTACTTTTTCTATAGGCACGTCTAGATGCAGACAGATTTCTTCTATT
The DNA here is from genome assembly GCF_009183805.1 of Bacillus sp. B2-WWTP-C-10-Post-4. Classification (NCBI taxonomy): domain Bacteria; kingdom Bacillati; phylum Bacillota; class Bacilli; order Caryophanales; family Bacillaceae; genus Bacillus; species Bacillus sp. B2-WWTP-C-10-Post-4. Next base: position 29,965 of record NZ_WEII01000012.1, read on the forward strand.
GTACTCAAATTTACAGACATTCCTTTGTTAATATTTGCAATAGTTCTTGCGTTTAGAATGGTACCGCGGAGATCACTAATTACCATTTCTTTTTCTTTTAGTGTCTCATGCAACGGAGAGTAGTCAATCATTTTAACACGTCCTTAAAAAGTTTCTCAACCTATTCTATGTTTACAAAAGTAAACATTGGAATTATAATTACATTATACCAAAATTTTCTTATACAGCATAGGAGGGTTTTCAAGTGCCGGGGTTTCACAGAGAGATATGCGATTTTATAAATGATAGAGACGATTTAACATTTTCAAGTGTAGGTGAACAAATCGAGGCGTCAAAGCAATGTATGTCTAAGTTTAAGAAGGATGGTACCATAGGGTTTAGAAAACTCTTGAGACTCTCCTATTATCTATTTCCAGAGAAACAACGTGAGAGGATGGAGGATTGGTGCCTGCAATTAGATTCAGCAGAGTCAATCCAACAGAGTCTAGAATATGCAGCAATAACGCGGAATGTAAATTTACTAAAAAAACTAATTAAGAAACACAAAAAAGAAACTGGTATTGTAGGAGATTATATAGATGTTTATAAAATTATCTATAAATACATGAATTATGATATAGAAGGTTATGAAATAATAGAACATTTAAAAAAGATTGAAAATACTGAAGATGGTACGCTCACGATATTGATTAATATACTTAAGTGTTATGATCATTTTGCGCAAAAAAAGATTCATCTTATGTTGGATCTGGCTTTAGAGGTAGAAGAAATGATTAAGAATTTAAGTGATAGTCGAAAGTTATTTATCAAAGAATGTTATCTTCATAGACTAGCTGAAATTTTAGCTCCAGTTTATCTACATAGAAATGAGCTAGATTTAGCAAGACATTATGCCTCTTTAATAATTAATGCAAATATTTGCGCGAAAACAGTTTCTGATGCGTCATACTATGTAGGGATGTCGTATTTAGTTGAAGATAAAGATAAGTGTTTAGAATATCTTCAAAGAAGTCACGAAATCGCCAAATCTGTCAATGTAAAAAATTTAATTTTACAAACAAGAGATAACCTAGATTATGTTAAAATTTACCTAGGGATACCGCTTGGGATAGATTCAGATGCGAGACTTGTTATGTATCAAAACAATAGAAAAAATGTGAAGTTAATTAACGATTATATTGAAGAGAGAGGTGAGAGAGACTTTCTTTTGATGTATAGAGCTTGCAATCAAGAATCTATCCTTGGGCTGTACGAATGTTTCCAGAGGTTCTTTTCAAATTCGAACTTCTATTTCTCTAGTCTAGTAGCAAAAGAAATATACGACAGAGGCGATCGTTCCGGTATGACTCAAATGTTAACTAATTTTAAAACTAACAATTTAAAGGGAGAGATTCAGTTTGAAAAAAGTTTTATTAGGAGTTTCCGCAATTTTGACTCTAGCTCTAGGAGTGTTTGCGCTTAATGAATTTGTAGATGTACAAGGAGATAATCAACAATACAGTTCACAAGAAACAAGACCGGGTGGTTAATTAGCAATTGAATAAGATTATGAAGAGCGATCTTATTGATCGTTCTTTTTTGTTTTTCTAAATGTTTACTAAAGTATACAATGTGTAAATTCCAGTACTTAGTGTACTTTGATAAATATTCCATGGTAATATGCTAAAATTTGAACATTGGCAATAAACGAAAAATTTCTTTTTAAAAAATTATAAAAAATGTGCGCGAGCTTGGCCGCTTGTGCGTCATAGTTATTGTAAGGGGGAATAAGAAGTGAAAGAAGAACAAAAATTGAATATCAATAAGATGGCAAACGATTATCTTCGAACAGGAGACGATTTCATCTTTACGGATTTGTACACTAGCTTATCGGAGGTATATCGGGACAAGCTTCGGTATTGGAGTACGAGTACATACATGGCAAACGAACATGATATAACCGGATTGTTCCACGATGTAATACAAAAGGTACTGGAAAGTTTACGAAATAACGCTGGCGGCGATTTCGTAAAACTGTTCGCAGTATCACTAGGTAACAACTACAAGTCACTATTACGAAAGTTACGTACGAGAAGAAAGTACGAATTATATGAAGGGCCTGATAGCGATGGGGAAGAGAACACGGCAATGTTTGAAACTATCGCTGACGACTTCGATTTAGAAGAACACGTTACAAAAAAGAAAGAAGCCGACCAGCGAAAACTGATCGACTTCTTATCTGACCCGGCTGAGGTCAATGATGAAACGACGACGGCAATCGTCGAATCGTTCCTGTCGAGTGAGAATAAAACTCCAACGCCGACGGCAATCGGCAAAATGTTGGGGCTACATCACTCGACAGTTATACGCAAGATCGAGCGCCTGACAAAGCGCTTCGACGAGAGACAGTTTGGTTCATACCAAGACTACCTTCTTGCGTAAAGATACGTTCTATATGCTTAGGCATTGCATATAGGACAAGTAGTTTAACACATTTTGTTTGATGTACGAAGGGGGCAAAATGCTTCCCTTTGTACTTGCAACTAACCGACTTGGCAGGTCGATTAATTTCAATACTTTTGCTTAACGAGGAGCTAAGCGGAAGTGCAATACTTTGCAATGCAAAACATTACAATGCAATGCACTTCACTGTAATTATACAGTATTACCACGGTATGTTACAAATTAATTATATGTAAATTCTAACGACAACATTCGATATATTACGTATTATTTCTATAAAATAATTTAACGAATGTCGATATAACGTCATTACCCGTCGTTAACCTTTCCTTCCCCTTAGTGTAGTAAACGGGTAGTGGCGTCATATGGGCGTTTGGCATTACAGCACGATGTGTTGCGTCCTACAAAAATTCTCGATTTCTACCGATGTATCCCCCACGTCGGTATTGCGTAACTTGAGCGATTGTTTAGAGCTCAAAAGCGATAAGTTGCGTAATACGGGCGTGGGAGTCACCCAAGCTCGAATTTATAACAAAGGAGTTGTTTCAATGGGTATTAGAGAAACATTAAAAAAGCGTGAGGAACAACGAGAAGCAAATCAAAACGGAGGTAACAACGATTTTCCAGAAGGCATAACGCGATATGTTCGCATGGGGAAGCACGGCGAAGTAAACGGAGATGGTCGTACGTTTATCTTACTGGCTGATCCGGATAGTTGGTATTTCTATTTCGTACATGAAGATAAAACATTCGACGGTAAACGTACGATTCACCGATTCAGAAAACATTCTTGCTTACACTCTCCACGTGAAACAGATGCAGACATTACGCAGTATTTCAAACCAGGTAAAACGGAATGTCCATCATGTAAAGTCGGAGCGAAACGTAAGATGTACGCAATGATTCCTGTTTACGATTTAGCGTATGAAACATACCGCGTGATCGATACGGCTGAGTTCCACATTAATAATATCATTGCTGACTACGATAAAGCCGAAAAGATGGGCCGTAAGTTTAATCCGAATTACTCGTTAGTAGGTGAAGCGGTTCACTTTAAACAAGTTGATAAGTCCTACTCGCTTGAGTCAGGCGAAGCAACAGACGAGCAGGTCGAAAAGGCTAAAGCGTTTATTGGTACTAAATTTGGTTACGAAGACTTAGCTAATTATCGTGAAGAGGACGACATCATTACATTGTTACAAGATGCGGAAGACGAAGCGATTGATAAATCGAAATTGCCGACAGCCGCAAACAACGAAGGTACACCAATCGATATCTCAGATGATGATTTACCGTTCTAAGGGGGAGCGTATATGGCACATGAAACAACAGTTAAGGGCGGTTGCTCGGAACTCCGAGTAGCCCTCGCGCTCTTAAACCTCGGTTGGGAAGTAGCGAATTCGTTCATCCCGGAGGTTTACGATTTAGTGGCGCGTGATCCGATTAATAAACAGTGGTACACGATACAGGTAAAAACGATTCGAGTAAGACACGATCGCGACGATGCGTTAGTGGTACAAGCGAAGAAAGGTAACGGCGAAGCTTACACGAAAGATGATTGCGACTATATCGCAGGAGTCGAAGGTGACCGAGTATTCATGTTCGAGTGTGCAGGACAACGTGAGTATTGGGCTACGGAAACTAGCGCAAGTCAACGATGGATTGAGTTAACGGCAGTTACTAATAACGAAGAAAACGAGGAGGAAATTAAACATGGCTAAATTAGACGGAGTTAAAGTGGTTAATGAAACGGTGGAATATAACGGGTTTGTTTATACGTTAGTTACAGGAGATGCAAAAGTAGAAGATATAGTGAAAGCATCTGAGCAAGAACTTGATGTAACAGAAGGAGCATTTTACTTAGTGGTAGACATTGATGACGACAACGATATCGTTTTTAAAGACAATGTCGATGATTCGAATTACTTTAATCAAGGAGAACATTCCGTATTCCGTAAATCGCACGTAATTACTACCGACAAACTAACCGATGCGGAAGGCGTAGTTACAATCACCTTACCTGACGGAACTAAACTCGAAGGTACTCCGTCTGACTTAGAAAAGATTACTCGTAGTATGCAGGCGTTGCAAGCGGAACAGGTAGCAACGGTGGAAATGCCAGAAGAAGTGGTCGAAGTAGAGAATGCAGGTGATCCGGTGTCAAAACGTTTACAGGTTGGTGACTATGCGAAGGTTATCACACACGATGATAATGGTCAATCTAAATTTGGCGATATTGTAAAAGTAACAGAGGATGATGAAAGCAACGTTCCGTTTGATACTAAACATTTAGACGGTAGTTATGCTGGCTGGCACTATGAAAATGATTTAGTACGTGCTACAGAAGCCGAAGTAAAAGCGGCAACTGCAACGAAAGATGAGCCGTTAAAGATCGGTGATTACGCAAAAATAATTCAAGAAGGACATGGAAATTTCGGAAAGGTCGTTAAGATTACAAACGATAATCGAGATGGACAGCTGTACCCATATTCAACAGAGCTATTAGACGGTACTTTTGGAGATATCCATTCGGAAAATCACTTAGTAAAAGCAACCGAAGCTGAAGTCCTCGAAGCAAAGCAAGCGTTATTGAAAGAAGGCGACTTTGCGAGAATTATCGCTAACACTTCAAGCCACCGTTTTGAAATCGGCACAGTAGTAAAACTAAAAAGTGAAAGTGGTACTAGTTTTACAGCATACTATCTTGACGAATCGGATTTTTGGGGAGTTTATAGAAAAGATCTCAAGCCACTAACGAAAGAAGAAACGGAGCACATTACTCGTGAAGCTGAGGAAGAGAAGAAAGCGAAAGCAGAGCGTGCTAAGTGGACGGCTATCGGTCGAAAGGTTGGCGAGATTAAGAAAGGCGATATTGTCCGTACGATTTCCCATTGTGGAAGTGTAAATCCTGTAGGAACAATCGGTGTAGCGTATGGAGATAGTACGGTAGATTCTTGTTCAACAGTCGCTTTAGCTGGTGATTCAGGAAATTGGTCGAGTGTAGAACTAATCGTGCCAGTAGAACAACGCTTCGACACAGTAGGTTAAACAATGCGCATTTGCGAAAATTGTAACGCTGTACTCAACCGTAAGGAATACGTATACGATGATCGTGAAGGTAATTCATTTTGCGATAGGAGATGCTACGAAGAGTGGGCGGACGATCATCACGAAGTGGCAGTAGAGTTTTACTATCGATTAAATTGCAAGGAAACGGGGCGGTAAGTTATGACGCCGAAATTAACGTTAAACTTAAAAATACCGGGTGTTAAAAACACCGAAGAAACCAAAGAACGAGTGGCAAAAGCGGTCGAGCGAAAGGCAAAGGCGACCGAAACGATGGAAGACGCATTCAAACGCGTTTGGCAGATGTGTGAGAATGACGAAAAAGAATCCGTATTATTTAAACTGGCATATGAAGCATTTTCTTCCGGTACGATAGGCAGGTTATCGGAGAAACGTTTGACAAAAAAAGAAGTCCTAGATATGGGACGTATTGTACAGAAAGAGCGTGAGGATGCGTTGCGAAAGCAGCGTATCCAACAAACGCTTGTTAACAAACCTAGTAATTATCACATTATTACCGATGAAACGAAACTAGGCGAAATGATTTCGCGTTTATATAAAGAAACCGAATTGCAACGTAGTAACGAATGGTTTCAACAGGCATTCAAACTATTCGACAATACGTTGATTCTTAGAAAGCTAAGCGAACGAGGTATTACAATCCCTTCGGCGCTGTCATTGACGGTGTGGGATACGGAGACTTCCGGCTTAGATAAGATGATTGATTTAACGGGAGGTTATTCGTTTTGGCTTCCGTTATTAAACGAAGGTTATTACGTAGCTTATGGCCATGTAAATGAAAAGCAGCAATGTAAACGTTCAGTAGCGTTAGAAGTAGTTAAGCCGTTTATAGAAGACGCAGCGCACATCAAATCGTTTCATAACGCAGAGTACGATTTGAACTTACTATGTAACGATGGGTTTAAACCAGCAGGCGTACGATTCGACTCAATGGACGCACAATTCATCTTATATGATCACGAAGAAACATACGGTTTAAAACCGCTATTCACGAAGTACAAAAAAGCAATTGGTGGATATGCGTTAGAAATGGACGATTTCACTTTCGAAGATTTATTCGGAAATGGGTCGCCGTTACCATACGACGCTGAAACTGTTGGGATATACGCCATCAAGGACGTTCATAAAGGTTGGTTATTAACGAAATGGCAAATTGATAATTTAGTAGCGACGGATGATTTAGCGAAAGCGTATTTTGAAATCCGTCAATACTTACCTGAAGTAAACGTAGAGATTGTTCGTACCGGTTTCGAATTAAACTTAAAAGAGCTTTCGAAGTTGGAAGTTGAGTACGGTGAAGCTCATGGTGAGGCACAACGTAAGTTATTTGAAACGTATGAGATTGACGATGATTTTCTATATAAGATGTCGCTTGCGATTAAAGGTGAGCAGATTAACAAGTGGATTGAGGCGCAAAAGAAACGTATTGAAAAACAAAAAGATATGTTAACGAAGTGCCAGGCGGAAATTGAAACAGCCAATCCAGCGACTAAGAAGTATCAACAATTAAAGACTCGTATTCATAAGTATCAAACCGAGGCTCTTCCCGAGGCGATTCCGCAGAACGCACCGGATTATATACATGAATTTAATTTATCAAGTAACGATCATTTAGCTTATTTAATATACGACCATTTAGGTATTAAGGATCGTACGAAAGAAATCGTAAAGGATAAGAAGAAAGTACGGGCTGTTTCGAATGATGTGTTAGAACGTTATTTCAAAGAAGAAGAGTCGCTTAAACCACTAGCGTATTTTTCGAAATACAGTAAGCTACTGGGTACTTACGTTGAGAAGATGCCGAAAGCATTAGATGTTGACGGACGGATTCATACGCAACTTAGAACGGTATCGACCGGTCGTTATGGCTCGAGTGGTTACAAAGGAAAGCCAAATGATGTTTATACCGGTTCAGTTACGGATAGTAACTTTTTAGATATTCTTCAACGATTAATAGATTGTAATGAGCAAGTTGAAAAAGGAACGAATTTACAGAACATCCCGTCACGCTCGGAAGAAGGATTGCGAGTACGTAAGACGTTTGTTCCTCGAAAGGGATATACGTTTGCTGGTTCGGATTTATCTTCGATTGAACCACGATTACAAGCGCATCGCATGGCTACAGAATTCGGTGATGAGATATTTGCGATTATGTTCCGCAAAGGGCTTGACCCTTACGTGGAATTCGCGTCGTTGCTGTTCGATGTTCCAAAAGAACATTGCGTGGAATCGTATTACAAAAAAGTAAAAGGTACTGATAAGGCCGTACCGCCATTCCGGAAATTAATGAAGCAATTATTCTTAGCGGAAGGTTACGGTCAGGCTTTCGAACAGTTTTATAAGTCCGTTCAAGTATACGGAATTACAGAAGAACACGCAGCAACAGCGTATAAAAAATTCAATGAAGTATTACCTGGATTTAAAAAGATGGTAGAAGCGACGTTTGAACATCTTCGCCAACATGGATGGGTCGCTACATTATGGGGACAGAAACGTAGATTCCCGAAATACAAAGAGCAATGGAAAAGACTAAACCAACTCATGCGTAAAGTGCGCATTTCAGATAAAAACGACCCGAAACTAGGTGAGAAATCACGAAAGTTAAAGTGGGAAGAACGTTCGGAGTTTTGGGAGCTAATCAAAGCGACAGGTAAAGCCGAGCGTCAAGCGTTCAACCATACGATTCAAGGTTCGGGTGCTAACGTATTACAGTTCTGTATGATTCGTAGTTATTACGAATGTACTCTTGCGAAAGGTTGGGAATTCAACCTAACGTTACACGATGAAATGAAACATTCGATTCCAAACGATCAATTAACACCTGAAGTTATTGCGTTGTATGACGACATTATGACGAATACGGTTATTCTAGAAACTCCGCTAGAATGCGACACGGTAATCGAACCGGAGTGGATGAACGAGTATTCGGCGGCAGATTGGGATTTCGAAAATTGTAAACCTAAGGAGGAAACGGAATGAGTGAACGAGTTAAGAAACGAGAAGATTTAATCGGTGATACTGGCGTAATTATAAGAACTTTCAAAGTAATAGATGCTCGTGAAGGAAATCACGGTGTAGATGTTCGAGTATGTGATTCGGATGGTGAGGAGTATTGGACGTCGTTGGAGGATGTCGAATTAGATAGTGGGGTGACTAAATGAATCTATTCGAAGTACCAACGAAAGAACTAAGCGAGGAATTAGAACGACGACAAGGTGTAATTACCGTCCATGTTGAGCCTTACGAAAAGATAGAGGTCGGAGGTATTGTGGTTAACGGTCCGGCAATCGTTTTAATAAATCAGGATTAAATAAATAAAGCTACTTAAAATCCCGTTATGTATTGGTGAGTGGTCGGGATAAGTAGCTTTATGTAAGAAACGTATTAATGTAAAACTTTCCATGGGTCTGGTTGAGGACTAATTGATCCTGACATCTTCTGAAGCCCGATTGCTACTAAGCGTTTGGTAATTTCGCCACCAACTGAACCATTAGCGCGAGATGTTGTTTCTGCCCCCAAATGTACGCCGAACTCGCGTGCAACTTCTTGTGCGATTGGACCTATCGGATCGATTGGGCCTTTTGGTTTTGTATAAGAGCCGTCATCACTTGGTCTAGTGTTAAAGCTATTCATGAAATCACCGCCTTTCTACTATTAGAATTCATTACAGATTATTTTTTATACAAGGAAATAATTGGATGGGATATGGTGATTAATTACTTTAGAAATCAATATTTGAAGGGAGTCGGTAATTTGAGTAGAAACGCAGCACAATTACTACGTCAGAATACGAAAGAAATATTAGCTTATGAAATCGCAGAGGAATTCCGTAATTTCCTCGAAACATGGCATTCATACACGGAGCCTTACGATACGCCTTTAGACGTCTGGCTTCACGAAAGCTATGCGAAAGTATTAAGCAAAGGCAGTTACTTAGACTATCGAAGTCTACCGTATTTCTCACCATCCTCGGCTAACTCATGTCCGAGAGAGCTTTACGAAAAGGCGTTACGGAGTCCACGTGATCAAGCCGAAGTGAAACCGTGGCAAAGACGCTGGCAATTTATCGGAACTAACATTGGAGATGCAATCCAACGTGATATTTTACTAGCGGAACGACATTACGAGAAGTTCACCAGTGAGAAACCACGATTCAGAATCGAACGTACGAAAGACGGATATCCAGCGTTTGAAGATTTTGTTAAAACTCGTAAGGTAATCGAACACAATGACCAACAATTCGCTTTAATCGGTACGTGTGACGGCATTTTAGAATACATCGATGAGCATGGCGTAATTACACGCGTCGGACTCGAAATAAAATCGAAACAGACAACCTACAGTAAAACTTCCGAATATTCACTGCGCGAACCTGGCGCCGACCACGTCAAACAAGTTACATGCTACTCGTTAATGTACGACTTGGATTATTACATCGTCCTTTACATGAACGCATCGAAGAAAGCATGGAATATGAACGAAGAAGATTACGCGAAGTATCCGGATTTCAGAGCGTTTGGTGTTGCGATAACGGACGATATGCGTAACGAAGTTTTGGACAAGTTTGCTAGTATCGTAGCGGCAGTTAATACGAAACAACCTCCGAAATTAGATATCGAACATTGGACATTTAACAATTATAAGTCGGCATGTGCGCAGTCGTTAAGTGAGGAAGAGTACGAGGAAATTAAAATGAGAGTGAACCGAGTGAAACGTTCGAGTTTATCAGATACGAAGAAAGCTCCGTTTATTGGGGCGTTAGAGTTTATCGATAAAGTACGGGAGGGAATTTAATGGAAAACAAAAAATATCTTTATAGATTTTACTGGGATTGTGGTCGAAGTGGAGATTTAGAAGGATTATTCGTAGCATCGGAAGAGGACGTATCAAGTGCAATTGGCAAGGAAGCCTACTTTGGTGAAGTGCTAGGTAAACATAGCGAAGTTTACGGAGAAATTGAAGAAGGTGATATTACGAAAGTTGATATTTCGCCTGAAGCGGTCGCCGAAGTATCGAAACATCTCGGCACTGAATGGAGCGGATTCAATCCATTAGAGTACCTCAATGAGGACAATGAGTAAGCGGAAAGTCTACCGAGTTCTTTCGGTAGACACCTCATTAGGCTCACCCGGAATCGCAGTTATTGACGTAATCAATGGTAGGCCTAAACTAATCGACGTATCACACGTTAAAACAAAATCGACTGAACCAATCGCTTTACGTACGAAAACAATCGAGTCATGGGCGCACTTATTTATACGCAAGTACGCGCCCTATGATTTGATAGTCCGTGAGGGATTCGCTAGTAAAATACCACATACGAACTATACGGTGTTTAGCGCCTGGAATGCGGTGGATCGTGCGTTAAATGATTTCGGTTTGAAGGTCGATGATAATATCGGACAGGCTTCCGTTAAAAAGAAACTACTTGGCAAGGGACGAGCGGAAAAGGAAGAGGTCGAGGCTGGTGTGAGATGGTACGTTGAGTGGGGCGAATTTAAGACGAGTGATGAAAGTGATGCGTGTGCGATAGGACTAGCGTATTTACTCGATAAAGGGATTATTTCAAAGGAGGAAGCAAAATGATTATACTAAGTGTTCATGGTGATGGTGATTATGGTGCAATAACATTTGAGGAAATGTATAATGCACAAAAAGTATACGAGGAAATGGTAACGGAGGGCGTTAGAAAGAAATCACTATTGGATGATTACGATGAGTTAGGAATTCACGTTGAAATATTTGAGTTCGGCGAAATAGACTCCGAGTTTATTAACTTTTTATATAATGAAAACTTTATAGATTATGACAGCGCTAAAGATCGAAATTTCTATGAAGTAGAGGCCGTTAAATGAAATATATCCTACATCGACTGGGATTCGTATTTTCTCCGTTACTCACACAAAAAGGAGTCGGACCATTCCCTATTAAATCCGCAAAAAGACGATTTGAACAACATATTAGATTAATAGGAGAATTCTTACGTAAACAAAAGGAGGACGTACAATGACAGACAAGTTAAATGAGTTATTCGAATTACAATCTGATTTAGATACCCGAATCATCTCCGAAAGAAATATTGATAAGTCACTCGATGAATGGGTCGTAGGAATCACGCTAGCAATGGAAAGTGAGATCGACGAAATCAGACGTGAAGTAAATTGGAAGTGGTGGAAGAACGAGAAACCAATCGATAAGGAAGCATTACAAGGAGAAATAATCGACATGTGGCATTTCTTGATTAGTCTGTCGTTATTATGTGGCTTATCAGCGGAAGATGTTTATCGTATTTACTTAGAGAAGAATCGAGAGAATCACGCAAGGCAGGACGGAACAAGTACGAAGGAAGGTTACGAAGTAGGTGTCGATTGGGCTAACGGCGTAGATCATACAGGATATCCGAAGCAACTTGAATTTGATTTTGAAAATGGAGGCATAAAATAAAACCCGTATTACTACGGGTTTAAAGAAGACCTTCAACTTTCGGAAGGGGTAGAGAGAATTGGAGAACCGTAAGACGGTGTTACTTCACTAATGATGTATTTCGATGCGTAAAACTTAAAGTTTTTTCTATCGTATGCATAGGGGTTATTTTTTCTAACTTTAATAGCGACCTTAAAAGTAATAATAACCTCTTTTGTGTCACGGTCTAATGTAAAGGGAATATCTAAACGTGTAAAACTATTAGACTTAAATACTCCATAATTTGACTTAGGGGCATTTAAATTTGCTTTTCCATAGATAGATTCATATTCAAAGTAAGTTGCATCTAAGTCTGATCTTCGCAAAATTAACTCATTGTAGGTTGCCAACATTTCTGTAGGTTTATTAACATCAAAAACTCTTAAATCGAAATATCCTATATCGGAAGGTGAGGGATTGACGACCTTAATAAAAGCGATATAAGACCCTTTATCCATTTTTATAGAGATGTTGTCTGTGTAAATGGAGTTTATTTTTAATAAGTCTGGTTCGAATGTAACATCTAATCTCTTTTTGTTTTGCTTGTATACGATAAAAGAAAGAATGAAAGCAGCTAAAGAGATGATAATCGGTAAAACAAATCTTAAGATAAATAGGCCATTTTCTTGAAAAAGTTCAGCTATTTTTTGCATTTACAAAACCTCCTTATGAGTTATTATACGGTAAAACTTACGGTGAATCTAATGATCTATTTATTTGATTTATAAAAGAAGGAGTCGATAAGAGTGAACGTTAAGTTACTAGCGCATACGCAATTAAGCGATGAATTTTACGACAGTTTTGACGTCTACAACGAATTTATTGAAATCGAAGGCAACGAGTTAGATAGATTGGGAGCAACCGACGGACAAGTCGTAGCGTTATCAGCTGTTCGCACGTGCTACTCTGCAAACAAACCGTCAGAAATAGTTGCTAAAGAAGGCGGTCGATACTTCGGCAATAAAGCAACGGACGGAGGTAAAGGTACGGAAGTTGATCGCTTAATGCGTCATATCGTGGCGAGCAAACACCTCAGTACGTTGGAGCATATAACATTCACGTTTGCTATCGAAGGTGTAAGCCGAGCTTTATTGGCGCAGCTCACACGGCACCGAGCTGGATTTAGCTTTTCGGTACAGTCGCAGAGATACGTACGCTTTGGTAGCGGTGATAAGTCAGGTGGGTTTGATTATGCAATCCCTGAAAGTGTTAAAGCCAAAGGTGAAGACCACGTGAGCCACTTCAAAGATATCATGAGAGAGTTTCAAGACTCTTACGATTCATTGCGACGTATGGGAATCCCAGCTGAAGATGCTCGATCAGTATTACCTAACGCAGCAACTACGAATCTAGTCATGACGGTGAATTTACGCAGTTTGCTAGACTTCTATGCTAAACGAAGAAAAGGAAACGGGGCGCAAGCTGAAATCGCAGAGTTAGCGGAGCATCTACGAAAAGAAGTCGTGAAAGTCGAATCATGGATAGACGAATTTTTTGAAGGAGGGCGTTAATATGGCAGAAGTAGCTAAAATCGAAAGTAAAGACGGAAATATCTATGTGGTTGATGGAAAGAGATATCGTGAGTTAGCGAAAGAGCCAGAGCACGGCGACAAGATTTTAGTAGTAGATGGTGCGCCGAATGGTGCAAAAACTTACAAAGACGGGGACGTACTTACTGTACTTAGTCACGACAGCGACGGAGATGTGTATATCCAAGAGCCTGATGCAGGTGGGGATATTTTATGGTCGACCGAATTTGTTATCGTTGAACTGATCGAACAAGAAACGCTTGATCTTTTACCTCGTTTATCTGACATACTGGACGACTTTAAAACGAAAGTAACACGCTTAGAAGAACGAACAGAAGAAAACAACCGAAATATACTAACGTTCTCACAAATGACTGAGTCTGCACGTAGTGATGCATCGAAAGCTGTCGGTGGTGTTAACGCACTAGACGAACAGCTAGATTTAGTACGTGAAGATATCGTATACCTTGACGAAAAAGTATCAGTGCTAGAGGAATCGTTAAAGCAACGACCTGCGGCACCTATTGTGATTAATATCGAAAATTTATACGTATCTGATAGTAAATCTATCGAAACTATTGCTGAGGAATTGGACCGATTCTATCAAATAAAAGGGGCGTTTTAATGATGTTATGTAACGCTAAGAAAATCGCTATTACGGGCAAAGCGCGTTCCGGAAAAACGGAGTTATCTCATTACGCCTGGATGTTATTCGGCTTTAAAGAGTTTGATTTCTCAGCGGTGTTGAAGGATGAGTTCCATCGACTGTTTCCACATATCCCACGCGACCCGAAACCCCGCGCTTACTATCAAAAGTTCGGTCAGTGGTTGCGTGAGGTTGATCCGGATATTTGGGTGAAGATGACGATGGGGAAAGTACACAAATATTGCTTTGAAGATGCGTTAAACAAAGTGAACCATAAGCCGAAAGTGTTAGTAAACGGAGTGAGACAACCGAATGAATTTAGCCGTTTACGGGACGAAGGTTTTGTGATTATCCGAGTAAACGCATCGGATGACTTACGTATTGCTAGGGCGAAAGAAGAGGGCGATGTGTTTACTGAAGCTGATTTAGTGCATGATACGGAAAGTCATATCGATACTTTCGAGGTAGATTACGAGATTAATAACGTTGGGGCTATCGGCGATATGTACGATCAGTTCGATACGATTATGCGAGATATCGGAGTGCAGCTGGTTAGTAATAGGGATATTATGGAAGGTGTTTTTGGTGATCTAAAGTCTATGTTGTAATAGGGGATTAAGTATATGGGAATTATTATCTACCCATATACCAAAATTATCCCTATGTAAATTAATCTGAGGGTTAGACTTACTTAATTTATGTTGCGGAGTAACACTTAAAATCTATGAATGCATAATAATCTCAACGTAATCTTCCAGGTGGATAGATCTTAGTAAGGGGATTAACGGAATTGATTCTTCATCATAGAATTCATTGAAGAGAAACAGTTCAGTTAAATAGATATTTTGATTTTTAAAATATGAATTTAAGAGCATTTGCATAGTTAGTAAAACTATAGTAGAGCTAATATCAATTAAAGGTATATCACTCACTTGAAGATCTTCAGGTTCATTTGGAATCTGAGGAAGGTCATAAGCTCCATGTGCGAATTTATTACGTATCTTATAAACGATAAATATTCCTTTTTCATTGAACTTGATATTTGCATGATCTACGCAATCACGTACAGTGGCATTGTATAAGTTAAGTAACATATCTAGGGAGGCCCTATATCCATTAATAGTTTTAACTGATGTTTTTCTAAGTATGTAACGTGCAGTATTTATTTTTCCGAATTTATTAATGTTACAACCGGGAATTAGGGGTTCTAAGGTTTCGATTAGTGATTCAAAAGCTCCCCAAATAAAGTTGAAGGTGCTTAATTTTACTGCTAGCTGAGATAGCATGGCACTTCTTGATTTTTCATAAGCTCGGGCAGATGAACAAAAGTCTAAACTACTATCGAATTTTTCTGTTATTAAAGTGACACTTTCTATACTAGAAGCCATGTGCAGCCAATTGCATATATGAGACCATTGATATCTTGAATTTTGAATATCTAAGGATCTAAGGAGACAATCTAAATTCCAAGCATGGTGATCAACGGGTAAAAATTTATACATTTGAAAACCCCTCCCAGTAGTTCTTGAATAACTATTATAAGTCATAATATTCCTTTTTAAAAGACAGTACAATACAGAAAACTAGAAGCATTTCTATGTCAGTCTTAATAAATATATACGGGCAAGTTAACACCTTAAATACATTTATAGGAGGCGATTCAATGAGCGTAGTTAATTCTTACGACATACAAGTACGACCTTTTAAGAACGATCACGGTAAGTGGCAATGGACACGGGCGGACAAGCCTACACGGTACGCACATTTCGAAGCTGATAAAGCGGATCACACCGATTTAGCTGAAAAGGAAAGGCGTACGATTGATTTACTAAAAATGACGTTAAGTAGGGCGAAGAATCCAGTTGTATCGTGTAGCTTCGGAATAGATTCCGTTCTAACAATCTACTTAGTTCGAAAAGCGTTAACCGAGCTAGGACGTGATCCTTCTGATATAGGCGTCATTTGGAACGATACAGTTAACGAATTTCCTGAAGTGAGGAAATATGGGAAACAATTAACAACCGATTGGAATTTACGGTTAATTACTACGAAACCTAAGAAATCACTGAAAAGAATAATCGACGATAACGGCGGAATATCTTCGGATTATTTCACCGCAAGGAAGGGCGACCGTCGAAACGGGCAGCCATTATCGGAAAAGTGTTGCGGTACATTAAAACACGAACCAATGAAGCGAGCAATAAAAGAACATAAGTGGGACTTGGTTATAAACGGATTACGAGCTGATGAGTCGCGGCAACGACTCTTAGCGGGATTACGTGATGGTGAATTTTTCTATTCAATCGCTGAGTGGAAGTCGTTAGTAGCACGACCGATCCTTTGGTGGAATGAAGAAGACGTATGGGATTACGTTGAACAAGAAGATATCCCATATAACGATTTATACCGAAAGAATTTGGTACAGAAATATCCCGACGATCATGGTGAGATCATTGTGGAGCATGAATTAGCGATCGTAACGGTAGGTTTAGATATCGATAGTTTGCGTGATAGGCAGACGCAAACGGTGACGAGAAGACAGGCAATCTTCTTGGAGAAAATCGGATTTAAAATGTTTACTCCACGTACTGGTTGGAAAGCAGCCGTCTAATGTGGCAACATGTTAGATTATTACTTTGTGAACGCTATAGCCCAGCGGTGTCCTCTATTGAGGGCTAACGGTGAAACCGTAGTAGGTTGTGTAGAAACTTACTGGCAATACCGTGCCAAATTCATTTCTCTTATTGCAACTACAATAATAGCCTCTTATTTTGGTACAATAAGTTAATAAGAGGGAGGTATAAACTTGAGAGTAGGGACTATCTATATTATCAAAAATTTAATTAACGAAAAAATTTATATAGGGCAGACGCTAACAGATATCGAGGAGAGATGGAAATCTCATATTAGAAGAAGTCGAGACAAGACTAAAAAATATAAAATATACAGCGCAATGCGTAAATATGGGGTTGAAAATTTTTACTTGGAGATTTTAGAAGAAAACATATCTAGTGAACAGATTGATGAAAGAGAAATTTATTATATTTCCAAGTTTAATTCTTTTAAAAATGGTTACAACTCCACTCCTGGTGGCGATGGGAAATACCTTCATGAAATAGATGAAGAGGAAATAATTTCGAAGTATCGATCAGGCGCATCGTCCTTGAGGATCGCGAATGAATATGAAGTTAGTTGGAGAACTATTACAAGAACACTTGAGAAACATGGTGTTCAGAGAAGAAATAATAAATCAATCCTCGATACAGAACTATTTACTAAGGACTATCTATCTGGGATGCCTTTAAAAGATATAGCTGAAAAATACCAAGTAGATGTAAAGACCGTAACTAGAGAAAGAAATCGCTTAAAATTACCTACTCGCATGAAAAAAGAAAGACCTAGTATTCAAAAGCCATTTAATAGTGAGGAATTTATCACGGATTACATGGACGGAATGTCACTCATGAAAATGGCTGGTAAATACCAAGTCGATGTCAAAACGATAGGGAAACGGCGTAATGAATTGAAGTTGCCAAAGAGAAAAGAGAAATGAAGAGGTGTAGAGACTATCCGAAAGGAGTAGAGAGGAAGATGGGCTTCCTCTCGAAGCGCAAAGCGTCTCACTGAGACGAAGATATAGTCCAACCCTCGTAGAAATACGAGATAAGTTGTGCATGATGTGCCCGATACCGGTGAAATACGGCTATATGCAATGGATGCGGTTGTATTACCCAAAGGTATACAGCGCAATGGTACACAATCTTGGTTACGGAAAAGTACTGATCGAAATGATTCCGGAAGAGATACGTGAGGAAATAAAAGAGTTTACGGGTATTGATGTAACGGTTGAAAATGCGCATGAACACTTGCGAGAGATTTTAGAAGCGAAGCCATGTACGTTTGATAGTTTTGAATAGAAAAGGAGCGTGAGTAAATGGGTAGCGTTAAACGTGACCTTACAATTAATGAAAGAATGCTAGAACATACTTATGCGCTAGATAATCCGAGGTCAGTCGATTTATTATTACGACACTTACCATACATGGAAGAGCGAAGATACAACGGTGATTATGACGCGAGTATTGTATTACTAGATTTAGAGACGGCAATCTCACAAGCGGACTTGACGGATAGGCAGCGTCAAGTCTTGCGATTAGTATATTTCGAGGATATGAAACAGCGGGACGTGGCAATCTCGCTTGGTATTACGGCACCGACGGTTAATTTGTATAAGCGGTTGTTAGCGCAAAAGGTAGCGGCAGTGTTTGAACGATGGGCCTGGTCAGATGAAGGTTATAAATTGACGATAGTAAGTGCGGAAAGGAAGGCGGTCGCTTAATGGAGCAGACGGAGTATACAAAATACATCTTCGATATAAACGGTGATTACAAAACGCAGTTTGAAACGTACGTAAATACGTTAATTACTAGTATCCGAGAAAGCGATTCTGACGCGATTAGTAATAGGGATGTACGTGCGGAAGAAATTAAATCGCTCACAGATGCTTATGTGGGGACGGTAGGAGAACGACCTGAACCGAAACAACTCGAACGACTAGCAGATTTGTTGCTATACGAAGAGTTGCACGATACGGATCGTATGAAAGTACGAAACAATGAATATCCGATTTTAAGTGATACGCAAATACAACGTAGGCAGGAAGGTACTCGTCAGCGGAAGGGAAATGGTAGTGAAGTTCCATTAAAGGCGGCTTTTGGTCTAGCGGCTGATTCGCTTAACCACGGCATACCTAGACGAAGAAAGCGTACAATTAATGAAATGTTACGAAGCGATCGCGCTAAGTCGAGAAATAAAGAACAGAAACGTATTTATAGTGAATTTGTTAAAATACAGCCTGTTAATATCTATAATAGTTATGACATTTTAAGGCCGTCAATTTGATGGTCTCTTTTGTTATGTATAAAACTTTATCAATTATTAGTTGTATAATTGATAATAATGGAAATAGATTTGGTTATATGTTATAAATTTATATATGAATATTCTAGAAGTTGGAGGTTCCTATGAAAAAAGCATTTCCTGAGTTTTATAAATACGATTCAGAAGAATTAAAAGATATTTTTAATAAATGTAATTTTGTAATTGATACAAATGTCTTATTAAATCTATACAGATACTCAGAAACAACTGTGAAAGAATTATTAGAAATATTAGATAAAATTAGCGACAGATTATGGATGCCTTACCAAGTAGGAGTAGAATACCATTTTAATAGAGCGAATGTTATCTTAGAGCAGCAGTTAGCGTATGACAGTATTTGTGAAAAAATAGATTTGCAAGCTGGAGAGTTTATTTCAAAGTTTAAAAAAGGATTAAGCAATAGGCATCCTAAGATAAATGTGGATACTATAGCACAAAAGATGCAACAGTCGTTTGATGAAATCATTATGGGTTTAAAGCAAGACAAAGAAAAACATCCCAATTTATTAAGTGAGGACAAAATACGAGACTCATTAAATGAGTTATACGATAGTAAAATAGGGGAACCGTATACACAAGAACAATTGAATAAGGTTTACGAAGAAGGAGCAGAGCGTTATAAGAAAAAAATTCCACCTGGTTTTGAAGACGAAAAAGATAAAAAGGATAAAACAAAAGAGTATGATAGTATTGTATATTCAGATGAATTCGGGGATTTAGTTGTTTGGAAGCAAATTATTGATAAAGCAAAGAGTGACAAAAAACCTATTATATTTGTTACAGACGATGTGAAAAAAGATTGGTGGCAAATTGAAAAAGGCAGAACTATCGGCCCTCGTTTAGAATTACTGAACGAATTCAGAAGAGAGACTGAAGTTTCTTTCTATATGTATAAAAGCGAACAGTTCATAAATCAAATACAACTTCATTTAAGTGAAGAAGTGAATGAGATTGCAATCAAGGAAATTGAAGAATTGAGGAAGTACTCTAAGAGTGCTGAAGAAGTTTATCAAAAATTTTCGGAAGAAGAACAGGACCATATCAGAATGGAGGAATCAAACGAATTTTATAAAGATTATAGTTATTTATTAATGCAATCTATACAAGAAGACCTAACAAAACTTAGAGAAAGTTATCAAAATCATGAAATTGGGGTGTTCTATCAAAAATACCAAGAAAAGTATAATGATTTAATTAAAGATAAACAGTTTGTTGATTTGGGGTGGTTAAATCCAAAAGAATACGCTATTAAATTGGAAAAGTTCCAGCATAAAGTTATGGATGCAATCGCTGATAGAACGGAAAAAGAGTTGCTTGAAAAATAATAACAACTATATAAGAGTTAATTTTTAATATCCTTTATTCTATCTACTAACTTTTACCCTATTTTGTATCCTATTAAGTGGATACTTAATAGGGAAACGAATGAGACGGGTAAGCTCCGTCCACCCTTCGTATTTATAACGGAAGGGGAAAACGAAATGTCTACTTTAAGAATTATCGATGTAAATACCGGCGAAGACCGTACACAAGAATATAGTTTAGTTAACCGTAAGCAAGCCGAAGGATATAAGCAAGTCATTGAGGCGGAGAGATATCGTGCATTAACGAAAGATAGGGATTGGGTAGCAAGCTATAACGACCCAATAAGAGAACTCACTACGGGATTAACATTAACAGAGGCAGGAGCAATCATAAAGCTCTTGCCTTTTTTGCGTTTTAAAAGTGACGGTAAATTAATTAAGGATGGTAATCCATTAAAGCAAGCCGATATCCAACGTATCTTTAAACGCGGTAAGAAGGCTACAATTAAGATACTTGAACGTCTGAAAGAGTTAGGAGTTATTAGTGTTATTAGAGAAGGACGTAGTAATACGTACTATATCAGCGCTAATTTCCATACGATGGGTTACGTCAGAGACGGAGAGAAGTTTACGAAGTTGTATCGTGTAAAAACAAGAGATATTGTAGCTGATCTGGACTTACACGAAGTCGGCTTATTATATAAAATATTACCGTTCTTTCACTTTACGGAATACTACTTGTGTGACAATCCTAACGAAGAAGACCCACAAGTAATCAAGCATTTAACACGAGAAGAGTTAGCAGAGAGAGTTAACCTCGATGTAGATACGGTAACTGATTCCGTAAATAAACTACAGAGAAAAGGCGCTATCTTATCGACTAAAAGCGGTCGCACAGTCCGTTATTTAGTACACCCCGATGTCATGTTTCGTCAGAAGTACGAGACAGATTGGACGAGGTCAGTACGTAAGATGTTTGAACAACATGCAAAAAGAGATTAATATGCGGTCTAAACGATACCTTTTCGGGCTAATATGCGGTCTAAACGATACCTTTTCGGGCTAATATGCGGTCTAAACGATACCTATTGAAAACGTCATGAGCCTTAGAGCCACAATAGATAGAGGTGGTTTTGAACGGAAAACTATTCTTTATCTTGTTGTTTATAAAAACGTAAAAGATAAAACCTTGCGACTTCGGTTCCGGCTATCGCCTCCACTCGTCGCTACTATTCTTATTAATTATATTATCGATAATAGATACTTTATCGGTGAAGTAATAAAAGGATAGTAGCAGACGACTTTGGAGCGAAGCGGAAAAGTCGGATGCAAGGTCTTATGTATTTTATCTTTTTACTAACGTTATTATAAGCGTAATATAATACGTTCATTTAACGATAAGATACGGTCCAAACTGAGTCTTTTAAATGGATTACTATCGGTGTGGTATTACGTTTATCGGAAGCTAATATAAAACGGTACATTTACGTTATATATAATAGGAAGAAACTCAGTTAGTATTACGTCAACAGGACGCTATGTATTTCCGAATTACCAGTCGACGCCTTCACGACGGAGGCGTCTCGAAAACATCGACCCTGATGTTGTATAACGTATTCATTATTCCTTTATTTACTCGATGAATAAACCGCATGATATCAACGTTTGTAATCTATGCATAAACGATATAAATAGTATACAGTTACGGTTAGTAGTACGAACGTTGATATGACACGGTTTATACGTAATTGTAACCAAGTTGATTACTTCATATAACGTGAATTATGTAAACTAACAATGAATGAAATATTGCATAAAAAGAAGTGGGTTAAATAGCCCGGGGGCGTTCGAAATGAACGACGGCGCGCAGGTCCCGAACGATTTCTTACAAATTTTAAAACCTCGGGTCTAACGAAAGTGCCCGATAACTTACTCGGAATCTATAAGCGTAATCTATTACGAATACAAATACAATACAATTAATTTACGTAGTCGAAACGTTAGAGTTTTGTCTACGTTTTTTGTGTTTAAAACGGAAAGGAGGACGTTACATGAGCGATAAAAAACGACGCCTTGAGACGCAACTTACTCGTGAACAAATTATGGCAGCAACTTTATTATCGATTAATAAATTCTTACCGAAACCAAATACAATTGATGATCTGGAGGAATTAGCGAGAGCAAAAGAAAACGGACAAGTTCGATTAAACCTCGAAGAAATTGCTGAAAAATCGAACATCAGCACGCGCCAACTTTATACGTGGCGTCATCGTGATAGTAACTTTATTGAGTACGTCAATTTACTTTCCTCAGACGCTTTTATGTCGCATCTACCTGACGTAATGCAAAAACATCTTGATATGATGTTAAAGGGCCAAGGTTCGATGAAAGGTATTGAGTTATTCTATAAATTCGGCGGCTTACTAGTCGATAAACAAGAAGTTAAGACGGAATCAGCGGATGGCGGCTTAACGATGGAAGAACGTCTTGCCCGCTTAAAAGAGCGTACGGGCGGCGGTCAGTAATGGCGTGGCTTGATGGTAAATGGTTGGCTAGGCAAGAACGCCAACAAGCGATAAATGATCGTTTATTATTACGAAAAGAATATGAAAGACTCGCTTTAAAAGGCGATTTGTTAGAGCACGATCTCACACAATGGGAAGTGTTGGAGGATGAATTAGAAAAGTTACAACGAGTACACGACTGCGAACACGACGTACTACGTTTTACTTACGAATACTTTTCCGACGAGCTAAACCCTGATAACGAATCGAATTTAATTCCGGTGGGACAGACGTTAGAAAACGCAGCTGATTTCCACGTAACGCTTTGTTCTTTACTTGACGATATCACTGAAGGAGTAACGAAAAGTAACGTAGGTTGGTCGGTAGGACGTCGCCATGCTAAAACCGCTTACCTTTCGAATTCTTATTTGTGTCACCAAGTTGTTTATCGATTGCAGAAATATATCGTAGAAGTTTCCGAAACGACAGATGTAGCAGGTGATTTCATTAAGTGGACGGTAAACCAGCTCAAGTTTAATGAAAAGTTACGTAAGGATTTCGGTGAAATATTACATCCAAAGCCGTCTATGAATGAAGTCGATAATAAATATGAATTTATTACGTCTACTGGTACGAAAGTTGAAGCGAAAGGTATCGGGACTCAGATGCGTGGTTTGCGTCATTTATCTGAACGCCCAGGCCTTTTCATATTGGACGACTTAGAAAGTGGAGAAAATACGAATACGCCAGAGTTACGAGCGAAGAACTTACATTGGTTCCGTTCCGAGATGATTGAAGCGTTGGGTTTCGGTGGTATTTGCGTTTACATGGGTACTATTGTTCATTATGATTCGTTGCTGAACCACGTACTAACCAAGCGTAAAGATTTTATATCACGTAAATTCCCGGCTATCTTATCGTGGTCAGAGCGGGAAGATTTATGGGAAGAGTGGCGAAAGATCTACAATGCAGACGAAAAAGATGCGGTAGATCAAGCCAACACCTTTTACGAAGCAAATAAAGATGAGATGCTACGTGGGACGCGGGTATTATGGCCACAAGCATATGATTATAAGTATTTCATGGAGAAACGCGAATCGATGGGTGCTCGAGCATTCAACCAAGAATATCTCGGAAATCCTGTCGATGAGGAATCGCAGGTGTTCAAACCCGAATATTTCACGTACTGGACTGATAAGGATATAGAAAACAACCAATTAGAATACTATTGCGGGATTGATTTCGCCATGGGCAAGGAAAAAGGCGATTATTCCGTTATTTTAACCGTTGGGCGGTCACCTAACGGTATTTTTTATGTCGTTGATACGTTTATCGAACGAGTACATCCAGATATCTTATTGCAAAAAGCGGTAGAGAAATCGCTGCAGTATCAATATTCGGGAATAGCAGTAGAGGCCCAGCAAGCACAGGAATGGTTCGCCGATAAGTTATCTGAAGCTTTAAGGAAAGCGGGTTATCCAGCTCTTACGCGTATGAAACAGATAAAACAAAGAACTCGTAAATCATTACGTATTGAATCATTATTACCGGATATTCAATCTGGACGTATCAGATTCAAACGAGATCAACGCTTATTATTAGAAATGCTTGAAATGTATCCGAATCACAACTATGACGACGGGCCTGATGCTTTACACATGGCGTTTTCAGCAGGTGGTTCACGATCAAAACGTAAAGCTGGGAACGCGGGTAACTATCGATATTAAAGAAAGGAGGTATCATATGCGAATTTTCCCTGATAGAAATCTAATGAATCCAATCGAATATGTTGTCCCTATACGTACAGCATTAGGAGACACCGAATGGCAAAGAATCCTTGATGAAATCAGGCTATATCAACGATATGACGGGGACTTGAATGTTTGGTCTGATTATACAAAGCCGTCACAACTAGATTATGAGCCTACGAAATTAGAACTTAATTACCCACGAAAGATAGTCGATACGATTGCGGCTTGGCAATTCGAGAAGGAACCGAAAGTAACAGTCCCACCCGATGTCTTAGACGACCCAGCACTAATGATTCAACCAGGCTATACCCCTAGTGAAGAGCAGCAGACGGAGAATAGTCGAGCAAAAGCAAAAGAGCGATTATTAACGTGGGTTTGGGACGATAATCGAATGCACGAAAAGCTGTTAGCCGCAGCAAAAGACCGTTCGATTTCTAGAACGGGTGTTTACGCACGTATTCATTTCGATAACCGACGTGGAGAGTTTAAAATCATTTGGCATCCATCAACGGAAGTTATTGCGGTACACAACGAATGGGATAAGGATCAGTTAGATGCTGTGCATTTCATTGCATGGCTTGACGATGAACAGACTCGATTGTGGAAACTCTCGTATTACCTGGTATGGCACGAAGAAGCTGGAAAATATGATTGCGAAATTGAAGAGGCCGTTCATGACGGAGATTTAAGCGTACAGGAGTCGAGGGTTGAGCGTTCATCAATGGGTCTCGATTTTATTCCGGTAGTGCACGTTCCTACCGAGAAACTAAGCGGTCGAACTACCGGTTACAGTGAATTAGAAAAAACGATTGAACTGTCGGAAGAGATTGACCGTAAGATGTCGGATTACTCGGACGCGATTCGTTTTGAGATGTTCGCTATTAATCTACTTGTTAATGTAGACGAGGACCCGAAGAATCCGTTACAAATCGCTCCAGGTGCGAAATGGAATCTCGGCGATGGAGATAAAGAAAGCGGAGTACCGAGTGCAAGTAAATTAGAAAGCGGATTTAAATTTAAGGAAACAATTGAAGCATATCTTGACCGTTTGCAAAAACGATTACATGAAAAAGCGGAGGTACCAATCGTAAATACAGCCGACATGAACACAGGAGGTATTAACGATATGGCCGTTCAACTTATGTTTAGTTCGATTATATCGAAGACTCAACGTTCATGGGTAATATGGCAATCCCGTTTGCAGACATTAAACGAATATATCCTTAGATATATGAAAGCGAGACAAGAGCACCCACGTTTTAAGTACGATAAGGAAATGCTCGCAAAGATAGACGACTATTACTCTAGCGAGATTATTTTCGGATTACCTTTACCGCAAGATCAAAAAGCACTAATAGAACAGCTATGAGAAGAAATATCCAACGAAATTGAATCTATTAAAGGCGCTATTACACGAAGTGGTAAAGAAAATGCAGAACAGAAGTTTATGGAGATTATTCAAGAACGTCAACTTAAAAGACAAACACAGGACCCTTATAAAGAGTGATGTAAATAGGCCTTACGGAATGGCATTAAACTTTCGGATGAATAAAACCATAGCCGACGGGCTTAAAACGGTTGGAGGCAATAACATGAGTGAAGTAGTAAAAGAGGATGTTGTAGTAACAGATATAAAGGAAGATACGAAAACTCTTACACAAGAACAGGTCGATGAAGTAGTTACTAAACGACTTGAACGTGAGCGCAAAAAATACGAAGACTATGATGATATTAAAGCGAAATTAGTTGCATTTGAGCAAGCGGAAGAAGAACGAAAGAAACAAGAAATGACTGAAGTGGAACGTTTGCAAGCTGAAAAAGATGAAGCGGCTAAAAAAGCGATTGAAGCTTCGGAATTAGCGCAGAAAGCACAAGAAAAGGCAAACGCTCGAATCTTGAATACGGAAATTAAGAGTGTTGCACGTTCTCTGAATGCAAATGATCCAAACGATGTGTTAGCGCTATTAGATAAGTCAGAAATTAAAGTCGATGAAGAAGGAAACATCCAAGGCGTAGAGTCAGCAGTTGAGTCTTTAAAAGCAAGTAAGCCGTGGATGTTCAAACAAGTAATCGGAGTAGATGCGTCAGGCGGTTCTAATCCCGTAACCAATCCGAAAGCTAACGAATTATCAGCGTTAGAAAAAGAATTAACAGAAACGAAGGCTGAAGCGTTAAAAAATCCAAAGCTTGCTGGTAAGGTTACGCAATTATATAACAAAATACTCGAATTAAAATCGAAGAAGTAGATTAGTCGTTGGTTCCAAACCGACGGCTTTTTTATATTAAAAAACAATTAGGAGGCTATCAAAAATGGCAGTAGCAAATACTTATAATTTCCAACAACAGGTTCGCCAAATGCAGGCGAACGTAGACTTAATTCTCACGAAAGCACCGGTGTTATTCGGTCTTATTGGAACGGGTGAAGCACTTACCCAAACAAAATTCGAATGGCAGAACGATTATTTAAATAGTGACACAGGTATCGTTAAAACAGCCGCAGCAGCAGATGTAACAGAATTAGTCTTAGAAGCAGGCGAGGCACGTAAATTTACAGAAAATGCATTAGTACAAAATGGTCTTGAGGTATTACGTGTCGTATCAGTGGATGAATTAACAAATAAGATCACTGTTCAACGTGGTTATGATGCTACAATACCTGAAGCAATTACAGCTAAAGCAGAATTAAAAGTAATCGCTAGACCACGTCCTGAAGGCGAAGATACTTTCCGTAAAAATGAAATTAATGACCGTTTAGTATCGTTCAACTTCTCGCAAATCTTCTCTAGATACGCTTCTGTATCTCGTACACAACAACAAGTCAATACTTACGGCGTAGAGGACGAGTTAGATTATCAAGTTAACTTACGATTACAAGAATTAATTCGTGAAGCTAACAATTCACTGATCTACGGACGTAAATATATCGGTTCAGGACAACAACCACGCTCAACAGGTGGTTTATTTGCTTTCGCTAGTGAACAGGGTTCACACGTTCAACAATTCGGTGGTAAAGAAATCGATGCTAAATCCCTAAATGATGCAGTTGAGCAAGTGTTTGTACGAGGTGGTTCAGCGAATACAATTTTATGCGCTCCGAACGTTGCTCGCCAAATTACCAAATTAGGTGGAGATACTATTCGTACGACTCGTCAAGACACAGCAGCAGGTTACCAAATCTTATCATTCGTTTCTGATTTACCAGGCGGTGCAATTTCTAGTGTCGTAGTTGATCAAAATATGCCGAAAGACCGTGCGTTATTACTTGATACTAATAACATTAAAGTTCGTTATTTAACTCCGATCTATGACCAAGATGCAACGTTACCTGGGGGAGACTACTTCTCTCGTGTAATTCGTGGAGAACTTGGTTTCGAAATTAAGAACGCAAAAGAATCCATCGCAGTTCTTAGCGGTATTTCTAAGACAGTTGCATAATTATGGGCGGTTATAACCGCCTTTTTATTTACTTGGAAGGAGTACGATAAATGCCTATTTCAGAAAACGAAGTGAAGCGTCTAAACGTATCGATGCCAGTCGCTAACGATGTTAAGTTGGGTGAGATTATAAAGGCTTTGCAAGAGTCTTCGGGCGGTGCGATAAATGTGACTTGGTCAGATATCGACGGTAAACCGAGCACATTTCCACCTTCTACTCATAATCACACAATCGCTAACGTAACAAGTCTACAAACTTCACTTGACGCAAAGTTAACCGCAAGCAAAGTAACATCTCAAGCTAATAGTACCGCAACTGACGTAGCTGGGCTTGTGACGGATTTTAACGCGTTACTAGCGAAGCTTAAAACTGCGGGGGTGATGAGTTAATGGCTAAATACAAAACGTTACCAAATTATGAAGTAATTCGTCCGAAACTTCATATTCAGTTCGACTCGAAGGGGTTTTACGTAACATACGACGAATCAGAGATTGGATATTTGGACGGAAAAAGTCCTTTTATCGAGCGCGTGGATGTACCGGAAGCGGAGGAAAACCCGAAGCCTAAGCCGCGTGCTAAAGCAGTAACGAAAAAGTCAGAATAACGGAGGTAACGCCAAATGACGGTGTCAGAACGATTGCAGTCTCGATTATCAAAGGTTCCAGGCGTTACGTCGACTGACATTGACGCTTGGCTAGCCGAAGCTTTAGTTGAATCAGATTTTACCGAAGAGGATAACGCTAATGCGGTATTTTATCTTGCGCTTACGTTTGCTTATGAAGCTATCGCAGCAGATTCGGCTCGGTTTTTTAAATATACCGATGGTGAAGAAGCTGTAGATAAATCTATGATCTTCACAAATTACCAAAGACTAGTGGCTGACGCACGTAAACAATATCGAAAATACAGACGTGGCAAAGGCGCTAGTCAGACATTTGCAAAGAGAGCGGATTGGAGGTAGTTTCGTGAGCGATCTACAAGGTGAATTTGACGAAGCGCTGGGTAAGATATCGAAGCAATACGAAAAAGAAAATGAAAAACAAGTAGAAGAGACGGTAGGCGCTATTATGCTAATTCGTCTTTTTTTACTGGACTTAATTAACGAGTACCAAAAAGACGGTGTAATTAAACGAGGTAGATTAAACGCTTTGTTACGGGATTTAGACTATTACGAAAAGGAGTTTCGCAAGAAAGCAGGAGCGTCATTCGAAAAAGTAATCGATGATACAGCGAAATGGACGACTTCTAGACTTGCAAAAACTCCGTTAAACGTAACGGCTTTAGATTTTGTAAATCAGCAAGTTGTAAGATACATGCTGAAGCGGAGAGGTGAGGATGGTTTAATCCTGTCTGATCGAGTGTGGAATCTAGCAGGTGACATGCGAGCAGAATTAACGAAGGTAATACGGCCGGCTGTACTCAAAGGTGAAAGCATTAGTTCAATTTCTCAGAAAATACGAGAAGTACATGATAACGAGAAATGGAAAATCGAACGTGTAGCAATTACGGAGAGTAATAACACGCACCGAGCAGCCACGATCTACAACGGAAACGAGAGTGATATCGTTACAGGTTACAAGATTGTAGATAACGGGCATCGACATCGGTACCACTCGCGGCATATGTGTTACAAGTTAGCTAGGCGTGACGCTTACGGATTAGGTCCGGGTAGGTATCCCAAAAAGATACCTGAAAGTTTGCTAACTCAATTGATTAGTCCGCATCCTCAGTGTTCATCTCGTTTAAATTACATTATCGGTGAGGAGGAGTAACGAGTGTTAACCGAAAAAGACATCGAACAAATTCGAGCCAATCGTGAATTAATTGAACAGAACCGTCGTGAGTCTATTATTTTATGGCGAAAAGGCACATCGGAAGAAGACCCGATTACTGGCGAAGTAATTAACGGTGAGAGTACGAAAGAAACGGTGCAAGTCGTTTGGAAGAAATTCACGCTTGAAGACAACGTAAAATTCGCAGGTACTGACGCAAAAGAAGGTGAAGCACTTGTTACTTTCCGACTCGATATCGACTTGAATAACGTCGAGTACCTTGAAAGAAACGGCATCAAATACGTAATCATGCTTGTTGACGAACGAGGACTAGGCGGAATTAACCGTCGAGAAGTAGTCGTAAAGAGGGTGATTTAATGAAAGTCAGCGCGAGGATTAAGGGTATGGAAGATATTTACCGCATGGCAAACCCTGATCGATACAAAACACCAGTTGCTAATACAGTAGAGAAACATGCGAGGCTACAAGCGAACACAGCTTCTAACAGAGCGCCTGTTGAATCAGGTAATTTAGCGGGAAGTATTCCACCAAGTGTGAAAGCTTTCAACGGAGATAAAACGGGATGGTCTTACGGATCAGAAGTCGAATATGCAGCCGTTCAAGAATACACACATAAAACGAAAAAAGGATTCATGCGTAAGACAATGTTCGAAGGCGAGCAACCGATAGTTTCTGACTTGGAAAAAACGGTGCAACGAACAGCGAGAGGTTTATAACGATGTATACAATAAATGACGTAATGTATTCGCTGAAGAAATCATTAGATGAATTCGCACCTACTACTTGGGTATATGACGGTGTTTCTTTAACTGGAAAAGCAAAGCCGTTTCTAACGATTGAGTCTTTAACGGGAACAATCGAGAGGTATTCAAAGGATAATTACGCACGAAACCATCTAATACAAATCGGAGTGTATTCCGATACAGTATCAAACCGAAACGAATTACAAGATAGAATCATCGACCGACTAGAAAGGCGACCTATCGACTTGTATGACACAAGTTCGAAGGCACCTACGCTAGTCGGTTTTTTATATGCGGAAGTTTCGTCGTTCGAACCAATTCCTCAGGAAGATGGGACGCAAGTAACGGCGAAACACCGCAGTTTTATCACGATAACTATACGAAACTAGGGAGGAAATTAAATGGCAGGCTCACTGGAATTTAAGGGTAAAGAAACGTTATATTTAATCGATATTCCACAGACAGGAGGCGCTAGTAAAACAGTTCGCCTCTTTAACCAAACGTCTGGCTCACGCTCTATTGAAGCGGGTGAAATCGAGTTGAAGACGAAAGATAAAAGCGGTTCAGATTATGGCGATGTAACGCAATCGGTATCTATTGAGGGCGTGAGTACAGAAGGTGACGAAGCGTTAGACTACATCGAAGAAGCAATTACAAATAAAAAACTCGTTAAAATTCACGAAGTTTCTTTACGTAGTGCAAAAGCAGGTGAGTACAAATCGAAAAGTGGTACGTTTATGTTAAGCAGTGTGGAACTATCGCACGAAAACGAAGAGTTCTCGAAGTACTCTATCGAAGCAAAATTAAACGGTGGGTTGTCCGTAGGTAAGATCACAACGGTTCCACCAGGCGCTCCTGACGGAGATATCGCGGATAAACCTAGCGCATAGATAGGACGGGCTTAATTGCTCGTCTTTTTTAATTTCGAAAATAAAAATTAACGGAGGTTTTTATAGATGGCTAAAACATATACACGTTTTGAAGTAAAAGGGAAAGAGCATGAGCTGAAATACGGATTTGAAGCAATTAAATTAATCGATAGTAATGGTGGCCCATTCGAATTTGTACAAAAAGCAATGCAAGGCGGTCTTGAAGATTTCGTTGATGTGATTTATTACGCGTTGATCCATACAGGAGAAGGTATTACACGAAAAGATATTGAGGAAGAAATTGAACGTCAATTACTATCTGAGGAGTTATCTTTCGATGACATCTTAAAGGTAAATAAGGCGGTAGTTCTAAATAGTTTTTTCTTCAAGAAAACAGTGAACAAATTACTAGCGAGCATGGGCGAGGATCAGAAGAAAGCGTTCGAGAGTCTGTACGAATAAACGTTGATGATTTACAGGCCGATTGTTTTCGATATTTCGGAATGTCAACGCTTGAATCGAAACAGTTAAGCATTAAAGAATACCACATTATGCTTACCGGATACCGCGAGCGTCTACTAGATACCTATGAAATTGCTAGTGTTCAAGCTTTGTTTTACCGAAATGCTCAAAGCGATAAGGTTAAGAGTTTAGATGACATATACAAGCGTCCTGAAAATGCTCGAATGTTAGAAGCGAGAGAAAAAGAGCGTGAGCAACTTACGAAAAAAATTCACGCCAATGAGTCTTTATTCGATGATATCGAACGGGCGTTACGTCAAAACGGAAAGGGGGGTGAATAGTTATTAGTCAAAACAGAGTAGAAGTGCAGTTATTAGCTGATATATCGTCGTTACGGAGTAGCTTAACACAAGCAACCCAGCTTTGGCGTAATTTTCATCAAACAGTAAGTCAGCCAATTAATATACCAGCTCCTAATATTCCGTCCCCACCGCAGATACCTAGACCATCGCCACCACCACCGCCTGATATGTCAGGTTGGCAACGGACGTTTCAAAATGTAAGTAATCAAGCACAGGAAATGGGACGTAGGATACAATCAGTTGGACAAAATATGACGACGGCGTTTGCACCACTTGCTTATGCTTCTGGCAAAGCTTTCGGAAGTATGATTAAAAACTCGATGGAATTCGAGCAACAAACGAGAAAAGCGGCCGTACTTACAGGCGGTGCATATGGACAAGTTAAGAAAGATATCTTAGAAATGGCGACTAGCTCCGTATATTCAACTGGACAAGTAGCGGCGGCGTATGCGGAACTAGGGGCGAAAGGATTCGAAGCAGCGCAAGCAACTGACGCATTGCCTGGTGTTTTATCAGCGGCAGCAGCGTCGGGTGAGGACCTTGGTATGGTAGCTGATACGATAACTTCCGCATTAAATGCATTTAGTATGGAAGCGAAGGATAGTGGGCACGTAGCGGACGTCCTTGCTCAAGCAGCAAATGCAACCGCCGCAGGCGTGTACGATATGCAATATGCCTTTAAGTACGCGGCGGGTCCGGCAGCACAGTTGGGTATTGGAATGGAAGAACTTGCAGCATCCGTCGGTATTATGTCTAACGCGGGTATCAAGGGTGAAACGGCAGGTACAGCGTTAAGATCGGCAATGCTCCGTTTAGTTAAACCGCCGAAAGCAGCGGCGAATATGCTGAAAGAGTTAGGCGTTACTACGACTGACAGTAGCGGTAATATGAAGTCACTCTCCCAAATTATCGGTGAATTACAAAAGGGTATGGACGGAATGACAAGCGCTCAAAAAGGTGCAGCGTTAGCTACGATATTCGGTACAGAAGCTGTTTCTGGTATGATGGCACTTGTTTCAGCAGGCCCGGAGAAAATCGATAAATTAACGCAATCTCTCATTAAATCGGATGGTGCTTCGAAAAAAGCAGCGGACTCAATGCTTGAAGGTTGGGCAGGTGCAATTGTTAAGATGCAGTCGTCTATTGACGTAGCAGCTCGCGCATTTACAGATGCATTAGCGCCCGCAATTTCGGTTGTAGCTGACGTTATTAAGAAATTAGCTGATGGATTTAATGGTTTATCTCCGACGATGAAAACGGTGATTGCTACATTAGCTACAGCCGTTTCAGTATTTACAGTATTCATGGCGGTACTAGGAGTTTTTATTAGTAGTATAGGAGCCACAATAACAGCGTTTGGTGCGTTAGTCGGTTGGCTAGGTAAAAGCACAATGGTCGCCAAACTTGCAAGTGCAGCAATGGTAGGATTACGAGCCGCTTTCACATTTCTAACGGGTCCTATCGGTGCAACTATCGCGATATTAACTCTACTAGGAACAGCACTTGTCCAGCTATACAAACACAATGAAACGTTCCGTAACGCTGTTAATAGTGCTTGGGAATCGATTAAAACTACAACTATATCAGCCGTAGAATCTATGAAAGCGGCATTTGAGTCATTTGGTGCATATCTTGCAACAATCCCCGCTAAATTTTCAGCGATGGGCGTTGCGATAGGTGCCTTTTTTAGTTCTGTAACCGCAAAGTTAAGCGGTATCGGCCAGAGTATAAGTGGAGCTTTCGGTTCAGCGATTGAAGGACTAACCGCTAAGTTTTCAGGTATGGGAGCAGCGATTTCACCGGTTGTAGATTTTATAAAAGCATCGTTCTCATCAATCGGTAACACAATCGCTACATTAACACCGCTAATCGTACGTTTAGGATTATCGTTTTTAGGTGTGTCCGGTCCGGTTGGTTGGGTTATCGCTATTGTCGCTTCATTAGGCGCTACGATATTCAAACTTGTGAATACGAATGATCAGGCAAAAGCAGCATTGATGTCAGCTTGGGAATCAATTCAGAGTGTATTTAGCACGGTTGCTTCCGTCATCATGCCGATAATTACTTCACTAGCGAAGGGGTTTATCGACGCCTTTGCGCCGTTAGCACCGGAGTTTCAAAAGACCGGTCAAGTCATCATGGAAAGTTTCGCATCATTACAACCGGCATTTGCAGAATTAGGTGCAGCGTTTGGCGAGTTAGGTTCGACTATTATGAGTCTCTTTGGAGATGTCGTAAAACAAGTAATGCCGGTAGCAATGGATTTATTTAAGTTATTCGGAGAAAACATTCAATTAATCATGCCTATGGTTACGGATCTAATGAAACTATTCGCTGATACCACGATTGAAATCATGCCTGCAATTACGCAAGTAGTCCAGGAGTTATCTCAAATGTTTGCAGAATTAGCGGCTGAAGTAATGCCGATGCTTTCACAAGTAGCACAAGAAGTGTTTCCTGCGATATTAAACGTTATTCAAACATCGGTTGGTATATGGGTAATGCTGATAAAGACTTTCGGTGAGATTCTTGTAATTGTAGCGCAAGAGATGATACCGGTCATACTAACGGTTGTACAAGAGGTATTTCCTATCATTCAATCGATTATTGAGACGGCTATTCCTATAATCATAGAAATTATTAAATTGTTCGGTGAAATCATAACGATAGTTGCTACGACTGTATTTCCGCTGATCTTACAAGCGGTGCAAGAAGTCTTTCCGGTAATTCAAGCAATTATTCAGGCTGTAATTCCTATAATTTCAGCATTGTTACAAGGTGCAGCCGAGATTATTAAAGGCGTATTAATTCCAGCAATTCAATTCATTTTACAAATCGTGCAGGCCGTATTCCCAGCAGTAATGGGCGTTATTAAATCTGTTATCGGCATTATCACGAACATTATTAAATTATTTACGTCGATATTGAAAGGTGATTGGAGTAGAGCATGGGACGCAGTTAAGGGGATTACGTCAAATGTAATGTCGTTAATTAAAAGTATTATCGATGGAGCGATTTCTTTAATAGGTGTAATCGTACGTAATGGGTTGAATTTAGTCCAATCGATTTTCTCTAGCGTATTAAATGCGGTATGGAATGTAGTCAAATCTATATTCGAGGGAATACGTAATGTAATTTCATCAGTAATTTCAGCGGTTGGAAATATCATTTCTGCGGGGTGGAATGCGGCTAGTTCCGCAACGTCTAGTATCTTAGATGCGATGTCTAATACGATATCAAATATATGGAATAGAATCATCTCGTTCTTAAAAGGGATTAACTTAATGGATATCGGTAAGAACATCATGGAAGGTATGTTAAATGGTATAACTTCGATGGCTAGTCGTATTTGGGACAAGGTAACCGAGATAGGTAACGGTATTAAGGACAAGCTTACCGGACTATTTTCGATTCACTCTCCTTCGCGTTGGATGCGCGATATGATCGGCGTAAACATGATGCAGGGTTGGATTAACGGTGTTGACGGAATGAAAAGTTCGGTGCAACGTACGACGCAACAGATGTCTGATTGGATGAAGCCGGAAATGTTGGCGGTGGATACAGGCGCAACAATACCGAGAGGAGTAAGTGGGTTAGGTGCGTATCAATCAGCTAAACCTACACCAAGCATGTATAAGCCGAGTCAATACGAAAACCAACCGTCTAGAAATAAGGAACCAGCGAATATTAACATACAAATAGGTAAACAAGAGTTTGCGCGATTCGTTGATGATATTACTGGAGAGCAAGAAGCTGTGAAAAAACGGAAAGAAGTATTTTAAAGGAGGGCGGTAGATTGCTAGTTTTTAATGGAATCAATTTAGAAGAATACTTCGAGCAAAAATATGAAAAAGGATTTTTTATGGTTAACGATATAAGAGGTCGCGGGATTTTAAGTGACGAAATTGATGAGTTAACGGTACCTCATCGCCCAGGTTCATATTTTTTGAATAAAAGGACTCCCAAGAGAGTATTAGAAGTAGATTTCTCTCTTAAGGGAGTCACTCTTTTTGAACTGAGGAAACGAATAGACGAATTAAATGGTTTATTAGATACAGAGGAACCTGTAAAAATCATCTTCATAGACGAACCAGATATTGTGTATTACGGGACTAAGGAATCTGTAGCGGAGACTTTAGAAAAATCTAATATTCATCAAGCGACTATTACACTAATATGTCCAATGCCGTATAAGTTAGGAAAAGAGCAAACGGTTGATTTCAAAAAAGAAGTTAATGGATTAGTTGCTAATATCCAAAATAAAGGTACTGTCCATTCTAACCCTATCATTGAGATTGATATTACGAAACCAAACACATTTTTAGATGTATGGTTCAGTGGGACATCTTTAAGTGAGCGAGATTATTTCCGTATTGGAATGCCATTAAAAATGGAGCAATTGCCTGTAGAAAGAAATCAACGTCTTATATGGGATGAAATGTCCACAATTGTAGGATGGAGTAAGGTTAGTTCTATGGAAGACGGTAATCCAATTGGCGAAATGAAATCAGATAGTTACCAATTCTATTGTTCGGACTACGGTTCAGGAAACGGATGGCATGGCGCGGCTGTTAAAAAGAGTATTCCTGGTGGGCCAGTACAAGATTTTATTATGCAAGCCCACGTTACATGTAAGAGTAAAAAGATCAATGAAATGGGACGAGTTGAGATAGCAATACTCGATGAAAACAGCAAAGTTCTTTCGAAAATTGCTATGAATGATCTTTATTGGCAAGCTGAACAAAATTTTGGAACAATGGTAATTGGATACGATAACAAGCCTGGGAAAACAGGGCTGATTTATGAGAGTGGTGATTATCCGAATACATGGAATCAATATTTTGGTCGATTGTGGATAGCTAGAACAGGAAATGTATGGGAAGCGTATATTTCGAAATTTCTCCCTGGGACAGAAAAAGATGATTCAGAGCGCTTTGCAAGATGGACCGATAAAGACAATAAACATATGGAAAAAGCAGCTCAAATACAGATTAGTATCATGCAGTGGCAGGATATAGCGCCGGTAGAAGCGATGTCAGTTTCTGATTTGAAATTTTGGAAAGTAAATTTAAATAATCAAAATACACCGCCTTATATAGTCGATGTTGGTGACAAAGTCGTGATTGATACAGAAAACAGTCATGTCAGTATTGAAGGGAAAAGCGCTATTAACATAAAAGATTTTTTTAGTAATTTTCCTATTATCAATAAAGGCACTAATAAACTTGAAATCATGCCTTCCGATATAGGAACAGCAAAGGTTAAATATAGGGAGCGATTTAGATGAGAACACCAAGCGGAATACTTCATGTTGTTGATTTCAAAACGGATCAAATCATATCAGTTATTCAATCAAAAGATTATTGGGGGGATAACCGTCATTGGGAAATCAAGAATAACATTGATATGCTAGAGTTCAAAACTTTTGATGGTACTCCACATGCAATTACATTACAACAACAGAACTTAGTCTTAAAGGAAGTACGTAATGGCCGTATTGTTCCGTATGTTATAAATAATGAAGTTGAAAAAAACTCAAAGGATAGATCAATCACCGTACATGCTTCTGGTGCCTGGGTTCAAATAGCTAAAGATGGGATTATTAAACCTCAACGTATAGAGAGCGAAACAGTTAATACGTTTATTGATATCGCTCTTGCCGATTCGAAATGGCAACGTGGAATAACGGATTATTCTTCATTCCACACCATGACTATTGACGAGTTTATTGATCCTCTCACTTTTTTAAAGAAAATCGCTGCTTTGTTTGAGTTAGAAATCCAATATCGCGTTGAAGTATCCGGTTCTCAAATTACTGGATGGTACGTTGATATGATAAAGAAACGAGGGAGAGAAACAGGGAAGGAAGTAACCCTGGGAAAAGACTTAGTAGGTGTTAGACGCATTGAACATTCCAGGGATATTTGTACTGCCTTAGTCGGATTTGTACGGGGCGAAGGTGACAAACTTATTACGATTGAAAGTATCAACAATGGAATTCCTTACATCGTAGATAATGAAGCATTTCAACGGTGGAATGAGCACGGAAAACATAAATTTGGTTTCTATACTCCAGAAACAGAAGACCAAAACATGACACCGCAACGATTGCTGACATTGATGAAGACAGAATTAAAGAAGCGTGTAAATACATCGGTTTCTTATGAAGTAGAGGCACAATCGATAGGGAGAGTATTTGGACTGGCACACGAACTGATTAACGAGGGCGATACTATCCGAATTAAAGATACGGGCTTCACGCCTAAGTTATACCTTGAAGCACGTGTGATTGCTGGTGATGAATCTTTTACGGACCCTACACAAGATAAATACGCGTTCGGTGATTATCTCGAAATCACTGATCCAAACGAAGAACTACGAAAAATTTACAATCGAATCTTAGGGTCATTAGGCAATAAACAAGAACTGATAGATCAGTTAGATAAATTAGTGAAAGATGCAAATGAAACAGCTAGTAATGCTAAGAAAGAATCAGAAGCAGCGAAAACACTCGCTGAAAAAGTTCAAGAAAATCTAAAAAATAATACCGTAAATATCATTGAATCTAGGCAGCCGCCCACAGAAAATCTTCAAATTGGTAAAACGATATGGAGAGATATTAGTAACGGTAAACCTGGTATCTTAAAAGTGTGGAACGGGAAAGATTGGGAGCTTCTTATTCCTGATGTGGAATCAATCAAAAAAGATACACTGGAGCAGGTTAATAAAGATATTCAGGTCACAAAAGAAGAATTAAATAAGAAAGTGGAAGAAGCTCAAAGTGAAACCAATGGACAATTTAATAAAGTAACAGAAAGCCTTCAAGAAGTTACGAGAACTATTTCTTCTGTACAAAATTCACAGGGTGAAATTGATAAAAAAGTTACTAGTTTGCAGCAGACGAACGAAAGATTCACTAAATCTATTGAAGCATTAACACGAGAAAATAGTGAAATCAACAATAAACTAAATACAGTGGAAGATACTGTTGAAGGTACATTACAAATTATTTCTGATGTGAAACAGACAACAAACGATTTAACAAAAACAACAAATGAAATAAAGAATACGGCCACTTCAAATAAGCAGACTATTGAACAATTACAAACTGATATGAGTAATATTTCTGTGGGTTCAATCAATCTAGCAAGCGATTCAGAATCAGGATTAAGTAAACAAAATATGGTTGGAGTATGGTCAGATAGTAAGCAAATGACTCTTTCCGATAAGATTAATTACAGAAACAAAACAATTACGATCTCCTTCTTATTCACTGGAAAGATGACAAAACTCAATACAAATCCTTGGTTTGGTGTGGAAACAGCGATAACATATGCAGATGGAGAGCAAGAGTGGAAGTCCGTACGCGCAGACTTAAAGTTAAATGTTAATGCGGATTATAAAGATGAACCGCTATCAGTTACATTCAAAACAAAAGATAAAGACGTAACTCAGATAAGATTTTACTACTCGGGGCGTAATATTGATGGGAATTTAAACTCTTATCATGCGAAATTTGAAGAAGGAAATATTCGAACTACATGGCAACTTTCCAATGAAGAAGTTACTTCTAAAGCAATATTCACGAAAAAAACAACCGAGATTGAGCAAAGTGTGACAGGAATCAAAGAAACCATAACAGATGTAGAAAATAATCAGAGTGGGTTTGATAAACGTGTAACAGCAGTAGAGAAAACCGCGGATAGTATTTCACAAAGCGTCGGTAAAGTGCAAGAAATACAAACACAGCAAGGGAAAACGCTTAGTGAGGCTAATACAACAATAGGTCAACATAGTAAAGCTTTGGAAATGCAGTTGAAAATAAAAGATGTTGAAGATTATGTTGGTGGAATTGGTAATCAAACTGTATTACGGAATGTTCTTTGGAAAAATGACACGAAATATTGGGTGCCTCAATCAGGAACCACAAGAGATACAACCGTTTTATATAAGGGGTGTAATACACTTCGTACAATCTCAACAGGAAATACAACAGACGTATACAGGGGCGCTTCACATGAACTTATAAATGCTGGACCTGGTTGGAATTATGTGTTTTCCGCATACTTTTATACAGATAATAAGTCTAGTATTGATAATGGCGCGAAAATGGAATTGAAATGTTTAGATGCAAATGGAAATGTGTTAAAGCAATACGGACAAGAGATTACGTTAACACAAGGCATGTGGATAAGACATCATGTGTATGGTCTACTTGTAGATGGGACGAAGAAAGTACAAGTACAATACTGGTTGCGTAGAAATGGAAGGCTGTGGGCAGCTCAACCTATGTTGCAGATCGGCGATAAACCTTCTTCATTTATGGAGAACCCCGTTGATATTGTAGATAAAGATAAAATCATGGAAGAAGTGGCCGATAAGATAGCAACTGAAGATTACACTAAAAAAGTAACCGAATTAGAAAGAGGTATCGCTACTAATGAAGAAGGCGTTACTATCATTTCCAAAAAACAGGAAAGTTTTATTAATGAGACCTATAATGCCTATGTAAAGAAAACAGAATCGAAGTTACAGGTATTAGATGAAGGGATCTTAGCACAAATTTTAAAAGACGGTATCATTACTTCTATTAATATGTCACCTGGTAAGATTACAATCGATGCTGAGAAACTGAATATTAATGCTGATACAATGGTGAAATGGTTAACTGCAAAAGGCATTGATACGAATCTTATTAGAATTGATGGTGATAAGATAACCATTGATAAAGATGGTGTAACTGTTAAAATTCTAGACTTCCTATTCCAAGACGAATGGGGCACAAAAACAACTGCAGTATCAAGACGAAACCTAATAGCAGATCCAGACTTTTCTAGTGTTACAAAGAAAAACATTGGACATAACGATTATTATGGATTTGAAGGTGGATACGGTCTTACTTGGAAGTCCTGGGGAAATGTCGTAATTGAAAAGAATACACATATATTCGATTACGAGCAAATGGTAAATGCTGCAAGGGTAGATATGTATAACTATCCGGAAACGATCGTAAATAACGGTATACATCCTGGTAACGAATATACAGCATCCGCTCACTTTAGAACTGCCATGATAAATGGCGTGCGAAAGACAGGAAAACCGAGAATACACGTGTGTTGCGTTAAATTCCGAGACAACGTAAGCTACGACATATTGAGTGAACAAAAGATGGACTTTCCTGAACCGTCCACATATTATGGTGAAATTAGAAGATACTCTTTCACTTTCAAAGTGCCGGCAAACTATATTCCGCAACAACATGCATTGATTATTAAAGTTTGTTCTGCTAATGCTGACATGAGACAAGGGACAGCGATTTGTGTAAGTGGTGTAACGCTATACAGTGGGAAATATGCATCTATGTATAATTGGGATCGTGCTGCAGCAGAAAGAGCAGATGGCATTCAGCCGTTTAACGCACTTGCTGTAGGTGGTGTGAATAATAATATAGCTCCAGCACCAGACGGACAAACGTTTGATATAAGTACTGAAAAAGAAGTTAAAATCTTTAGGAATATAAGAGCAATGCAGGGAATTAACCTAGGCGGCGGTGGATTCCAACAATGGGGGCATATTCGTTTTACAGACGGTAATGCTGGAGCAGGTTTTTATGTGAGTACTCCAAGTGGTTGGAAATTTAACGCACTTGGATAGAAAGGGGAAGTAAGAATGAATGAGAATCAAATGATGCCACTTCAAGCAGGTGAAAGCTTTCCTTTT
Organism: Bacillus sp. B2-WWTP-C-10-Post-4; assembly: GCF_009183805.1. Lineage (NCBI taxonomy): Bacteria > Bacillati > Bacillota > Bacilli > Caryophanales > Bacillaceae > Bacillus > Bacillus sp. B2-WWTP-C-10-Post-4. The sequence continues at coordinate 72,015 of NZ_WEII01000012.1, forward strand.
ATGGGGAGGCTGGTGGATGCAGAGCGAACAGAGACAGGGGTTTTTGTTCAAATACCTGCTGACATGTTAAATAATGCAGGTATTCTAAACGGTGTTAGCAGGGTTGAAGTATGGAGAGAGATGGATGGGACAGTAAAGTTTCGAATTGCTACGCTGTGTGAAATATGTAAACGTGGAGCACGTCTATATGAATTGGATATGGGATTTGCGAAAAAAAATATTTGCCTAGAGTGTTATACATCACTCACTGGAAATTATCCATCACAAGAACCGCCAACACCAACTAATGAAAATAACATACAAACAGAGCAGGAACAGCAATAGCAATAGCTGGTCTTTTTTTATTGCCCATAAAGGAGAATGACGATGTTTATGCCGGAAGAAGTCTTTAAATTAGCGTTATCACAAGGACTCTTAGCAGTCCTTTTTGTTTGGTTATTTTTCGATTCACGTAAGGAGAGCAAGGAGCGTGAAAGCAAATACCAAGCGGTAATTGAGAAGAACCAGGAGGTAATCGAAACGCAAGCTTCTGCATTTGGTTCGCTATCGAAAGATGTAACGGAAATCAAACAGATTTTAAATACGAAGGAGGACGTAAAGTGAAACGTATTAACAAACTATTAATCTCTATGGCTACCGTAATGGTAGTCTTTTTTTCATTCATGGGTGGAGCGTTTGCCGAATCGATTAACCGTATGCTCATTCCAGACTTACCTAAGCAATCTTATCGCTATGGAGTCGGTGCGTACGAAGGTGTAGTAGCTCATTCAACTGCCACTCCGGAAGCGCCCGCTATTAATATCCGAAACTATGAAGCTAGGACTTGGCGAAATGCTTTCGTTCACTTTGCGGTAGACTGGAACGAAACGATTCAAATCGCAGATACAAAGTATATCGCTTATGGAGCAGGTCCAGCGGCAAATAAACGATTTGTTCATGTTGAGCTTTCTGAATCTAGTAATCCAGCGAAATTTAAATCATCATATGACCGTTACGTTAAATTACTAGCGAAGATTCTGAAAGATAACGGTTTATCGGTCGAACAAGGTCTTTGGACTCACGAAGATGTAACGAAAAAATTAGGCGGTACTGACCATGAAGACCCACGCGCATACTTAGCTTCTCACGGTGTATCTATCGCTCAGTTACGTGCTGATGTAAAGAAAGCGTACGGCAATAACGAAGTGTCTGTTGTAGTACCGGAAAAACCTATTAAGCCAGAGGTCGAGAAACCTAATGTCTCTGTAACGCCATCTAACGGTGTTGCATACATCGATGGAACTAACGTTAACTTACGAAAAGGCCCGAGCGCTGATTTTTCTAAGATTCGTAAGTTAAATAAACCGGAAGCATACCAAGTTTGGGGCGAAGTAAATGGGCCTAACGGTAAGTGGTTAAACTTAGGCGGTGACCAATGGATTAAGTATGATTCGTCTTATATTCGTTATGACAAAGGTAGTAATAACGAGAATACTAAAGTTGTAGGTAAACGTGTCGTATCGAAAGTAAACGACTTGAACTTCTATACGAAAGCTACGTGGAATAAATCATACCTAGCGGGCACTGTTGACGCAGGACTCGGCTTTACTATCGATGCTAAAGTTGATGTAAACGGCTATCCGCAGTATAAGGCACACAATTCGAAAGGGAATACGTACTACATTACGGCTAGTCCGACTTATGTGAATGTGAAGTAACATGTGCGTTTATTGAACATAGAAAAGACCGCCTATTACAGGCGGTCAATTTTTTTATTTTTTTACTACTCCACCAGCGACACCAGATAAGGTCATAGCATCCCCGATTGTATTTACGTTTGTTTCTGGGGTTCCATAGAATGCATCTAAAGCTCCGATAAACCAATCAGCACCAACTGTAACTGTATAGCCATTAGACTTCCAGTTACTAATTAGTCGGTTTGTTAATGTTCGTTTCTCTGCTTCGGATAACTTTAGCCACGCTTCACCCTTACTGTTTGCATCAACAGTTGTAGTCTGAACTTCATTTTGTTTAGGTTGTTGTACTTCTTGTTGCTCGCGTTGTTCTTGTTCTTTTTTTATTTTAGCTCGTTCTTGTTGTGCTTCTTGTTCAGAAAAGCCGTTTTCAATAGATATTATATTTTTTGTGTCAATGTCAATTTTATATTTATCGTAAGAAATATTGTGAATTTTTACCGATTTATCTCCGCTATATTGTTTTTCTACTTCATATTTACTTCCAAGTTTATCAATGAGATGTTTATTTGTAGAAGTATATTCTGCAGTTGAAACATCAATAAGTATTTTCACATAGTATTGTCCGTTTTCGACAAGTTGTGACGGGGAAATAGTTGTTTGTAATTTACCATCTTTAAATACCTCACTACTTGTAGCGGTATAATTGTATTCATCTGATTTTTTTGAACTGTATACTTTTATGGTTGCTTTTGTAGAATCAGGAATATTGGTAGTTAAGGATAATTTGAGTTTATTTGTCTCCTTATTATAATCTAACGTATCTAATTGTGCGGATAGTTTTTCTTTTTTTGGTTCAGAGGTAGCATCTTTAATTTTAGTAGATGACTCTGTATTCGATGCCGGTTTATCACCGAATATTACTTTAATAGAGAAACAAAAAATTATAGCTATAAAGACAACTAATATGACAGTCCTAGTTTTAATCAAAACTTCATCTCCTTTTTAATATATAAAATACATAATTAATAAATATAATAATATAACGTTTTTTAATTGAAGTAAATATTTCCATGTGTTTTATATAAAGATATTTAAGTAATAATAAATTGAATTTTAGACAGTATTGAAAAAAACTTATCTAATATTTTCTTAAAAAGCCTTCTAAAAGAACGTAAGTTCGCATATAATAAGAACAAACGTTCTTGATGTTAGGAGTGATTACCTTGTATGATTATTCTCTTTTGCCTAAGCGGATTATATTATGCGTCGATTTGCGTAGCTTTTATGCAAGCGTATCATGTATCAAAAGAGGATTAGACCCACGGTATACAAAACTTGCCGTAGTAGGTGATGTAAATCGAAGCGGATCAATAGTACTAGCGGCAACGCCACCACTTAAAGCGTTAGGGATTAATAAAATGGCTCGGTTATATGAGATACCTAAACGACCAGATATAATTATCGTTAATCCAATCATGCATACATATATTAAATGTTCGAATTACATAACGAAACTAGCGTTACAGTACGTAGCGCCCGAAGACTTCCACCAGTATTCCATAGATGAATTTTTTATGGATATGACGGCTTCTTTACATTTATTTGCGGATAACCCGTATGAGTTTTCGCTGAAGTTAAAGAATGAAATTTACGCCCGAACTCGTATCGAATGTACTATCGGCATTGGTCCGAATTTGCTAATGAGTAAAGTAGCCATGGACATCGAAGCAAAAAAGAATGATGACGGTATAACACAATGGACGTATGACGATATACCCGAGAAGTTATGGAGTATTAGACCACTCAGTAAATTTTGGGGTATATCGTATAAAACGGAGGAGAAGTTAAATCGAAAAGGGATACGGACGATAGGAGATTTAGCAAATTATCCGCTGAAATATTTGAAGCAGAATTTCGGTGTAATCGGCGAGGAACTCCACTTACATAGTAACGGTATAGATTTCAGTCGTATATCGGAAAAACACGTACCAACGGAAACTTCTATCGCTAAAAGTCAGATACTCTTACGTGATTATACGATAGGCGAATTCCCTATTATTTTGTTAGAACATATCGAGGAAGTTTGTTATCGATTGCGAAGACAACGTAAGCTCGCTCGAACCGTTCATTTTTCCGTTGGATACAGTAAAGGATACGGTGGAGGCGGAGGTATACGTAAATCACATACATTAAGTCGACCAACGAATCTAACGATGGATATCTATAACGTCTGTACATATTATTTACATACACTATATACTGGCGAACCGATTAGATCAGTCAGTATTTCATTAACGAATTTAGCAAGTGAAGGGGAAGAACAGATTTCGTTATTTGATAACGTAGTACAACGCGAAAAGGAAATGCGACTAACACAAGTCATGGACGAAATACGTACTAAGTTTGGTAAGAACAGCATATTACGGGGCGTTTCCTATACGAAAAATGCAACCGCAAGATATCGAAATACATTACTAGGGGGACATAAGTCGTGACTAACATGAGCAATAGTAATATGCCGAAGGGGAGAGGTATGGTCAAGTGGCAGCCTTTCGCAAGCATGCCGGAACAGTTCGCTGGTATTCGCGATATTATTAAGGAGAACGCGAAATTACCTAGACCTATCGTTACAAAGGACGCACAAGAACGAATTGAAAATCGATTGCTCATTTCGTTACTAGGCGAAGAGGAGTTACTTATTACATATTACGAGGACGGTTACATACTTACGAATTACTACACTGTCATGGACATCGATCTTTTAGAAAAGAACGTTATTTGTACGGATGCTTTTCGTAACAAACGTACATTTAAATTTATCAATATCATTGACGTAGAGTAAACGTACGCTAAAATCCTTTCATACTTTCTTAACGGCTACTTAACGGTACTCTGCTAAAATTAGTTGTGTAATTATTATATAACGAAAAAGGAGCCGAAATATGACACGTACCCTATACGAAATATCTATGCCAGGTTACGAAAAGTTGAAGTGGTATCCGAGGTGAGGCGAGGGAAACAGACGTATCAATTTGAGGTATATCGCTCAGATAACGAAATGTCGGTATTCCATATTGATGAACTAGGACGGAAACGTGCGATAACAAGTACGGAAGAGTTAGCCATGATGTTGGTAGTAGCCGAAGATAAGAAGCGTTTTTTAGATTACGTAGGAGATTCCGAATGGGTATTGTTAGACGGAGTGTGCGCCGATAGAGGGGTGACGAAAGAGGAGATATCCGCGTATTTACACCTGAAGACGCATGTGCTGGACGAGATGGAAGCGGGATGAATACGAAAAGAAAACCACCTGTGAAGGGCGGTTTTCTTTGTTTATTTTGCTAAAGCAGGATGTTGCCAATAATCACTAACAACGGTAGGTAGGTTTTTATATAAGAAGTTATCGAAATTAATCTTATCTATTGTTTCACGATCAATATTCATTTTCACGACGGGATCAGTTTTTTTGTTTCCATATGTATCTGTAAGTTCGGCTTTCCAGACAAAGATGACTTTCTGAATTTCTTTTTCTTTAGCCAGTTCTTTTAATATATTAGTTGTATCATTCCACACAAGAATTTTATCAGTTGCATTTGTTAAATTAAGTAATACGACTTTATTGTTCGGTTCTGGTAAGTCGAAGTTTTTATTTATTTCAATCGATTCAACATCACTTTTCCCAATGGTCTTCTTAACAGTTTTCTCGATGCTTTCTTTGAACTTCACTTCTTTATTTTTCTCGTTATTCTTAGCCTTCTCTTGTGATTTCTGTTCTTTTTCAGCCTGTTTTTGCGCCTCTTTTTCTTCCTTCTCTTGTTGCTTACGTTGCTTCTCTGCTTCTTTTTCGGCTTGTTTCTGTACTTTTTGCTCCTCTTTTTGAGCTTGTTCTTGCGCAGCCGTTTCTTTATCTTGTGGAGTACATCCAGTAGCAAGTGCAAGTGATGCCCCGATAATGATTATTCCGAATCTACTCAAACATTTTTTCCCCATTTAGCTCACTCCCGTTTAAATATATTCTAATACAAGTATATCAAAGCAAACGGTAAATTTCTCCATAAAAAAGAACGCTTTACTTAGCGTCCTCCACAACGAATAAATCTTCGATTTTCAATTCTAACGCGTTACTAATACGAATCAATGTTTCGATTTCATAACGAGACTGGCGACTGAATCGACTAATTGTAGCCTCTGTCGTACCGGCCATCTCCGCTAAATCCTTTTGACGTAAGTTACGTTCCGATAAAATCTCCGACAAACGTGGTGTCACCTTCATAGTAGTACCTCCGTCCTAATTATCCTTAGTTACATCTTACAGTTTCGTAATTATTTCGTCAATAACTATTGACTTGCGAATTACACAAGTGTAAGATGAAATCATTAATAACGAATTACACATACGTAATGTGAAAGGGGATGAACGGAATGAATGAGTTTAAATTGTTAATGAACGCTATTCAATTCATAACTTTCGAGGAATTACCTGTAGGATTACAACATGAGATTACTAGCAGCGTAGATTCAAACGAGATAGAAAACGGAGTATTGCTGTTTAAAGTACGTAACCTAAATATCGGAGGCTATCCACATACGATTGTTTACGTCGAAACAGACGCTAACTATTACGTATTTACTTACGTAGTACTTAAAGCCGGACCGTCAATTAGGAAACAGACGATTAGTAAAACAACTATTAGTATGTTTCAGTTATTACGTAACGAAGATGGAGGAGGTAACGTAGTATGTTCGCAAAGCTAAACGATTATTTTGGGCTTGAAACGTTATCTGATCGTGTTTGGTATTACGGAGTGTTTGGCGTAGGCGGTACGTTGTACGCTATCGATATGTTTATTGCTTATGCACTTTGATACGTGAATTCACGTATGTAGAAAGACAATTGAATAGCGGAAATCATCCAATTAGCCTCATGTAATCATTCGTTTTTAAAAACGGAGGACACGAGGCTTAGTTCCCTATTGTCTTTTTTAGGAGATACGGAGGTAATTTCCGAACGTGGAATTGCCTGTAAACCACGCTAAAAACTGATGTTGGCTTGCTATCGGTCGTGCGGGAAGTACTGAGTATGCTTCTACAAGGATAGCGCCCCGTAACGTATTCCTATTCGTACATTGCGGGTGGGCGAGAGCGGCCTATAACGGCTCGGGTGGTAGCCATGAGCATTAAGGTGCTCGGGAACACGTTCAGCTTGTCGCACAGGGGTGGCTTTGTGTAGTGGACAAGCCTTAGGCGAAGGGCGTGTGTGATGAAAATCGCCAAGTGAATAGGGTCTATACATACGGAACACTGACAAAGCAAGGCATGAAACGAAACGTATAAGACACTTGTCTCTCTTACGTGCTTCGTTTATTTTTTAACGTAGCGACGTAGGGGACAAGTTCGCCTGCCAGCCGTTTTCCTAACTTCGCTTCGGCATGATAAAAACCGTAAAACCTTAAAGTCAAGGGCAAAAACGAAAGGTAACGTCACTGACTACGATAGGCGGGGGACGGTGGCCACTACCGCTAACTAAGCGAAGGGAAAAACGGATCAGTAAGTAGTTAGGGACGGAGTAAGGCCAACGTTAAGTTTAAACGAAAATAACAAGATAACTTACTGATAAAACGGAGGAGGGATTATGATAGGGAGTTAGAAGAAGAATTGATAGACAGGTTTAATAAATCGTTGAAAGTCTACTGTTCTGAAGTTGAAAAGCGAGATATAATTCACAAACTATAAAATGAGAAAGAAACCGGCTCTGTAAAAGAAGGCGGTCTTTTCTTGTTCTTTTAATGTATTATTCTATTTATAATATAGTTATGTAGCTTATAGAGAGGAGGGTATTATATGTATAAAAATATATTTACAACTTTATTATTAGTTTTCTTTATTGCCGCTTGCTCTTCGACAACAGATGGTACTAATAAGACGGAGGAGAAGAGGGAAATTACTACTGAAAGTAATAAACCAGTTGGGTCGAAAGATAAGGAACAACCCGTGAAAAAAGAAATTGTGGAACCAAGTGAAAAAATGAAGGACTGGGCTTCCTTTACACAGCAAAAGAAAATAGAGGTTGTAAAAAAAGGTATTGAATATGAGAAGGAGCAACAGGCAATTAAGAGGTCACCAGTAAAAGTAGTTGGCACAACAGAAGAATTTGTAAAAATAATTGATGAACGCTATGTAGAAATTGAAGGGTTCGAAGGCTATGAAAAATATAGAATGATGGATTCAACGATTGCTGCTCAAGTCGGTATCATGGGGCATGCTAAACAACTTTTGGATTTTGATTATGGGGGCCAGTAGGTTACTACTGGTTTTTTTGTTTAAGGATAAATTAGATGTTAAATGAACCTTATTATCCCTTGAAAGATATCGCTTAGAACACATATCTATATCTCATCGTGTGACCAAATCGATATCTACTTAAAAACGAGAAAAAGCTAGCCCGTAAGGACCAACTTAATCTTTTACATACTTAAATATCGAATAACTTCAAGTAAGGAACTACCTGCGATAACAGAGATGATCTTATTGAAATCACAATGAAAATCAAAATCTATCGTGGCTCTTTGAAAATCTAAATTTAAGCATGTTACCATATGCCTTTCGACAGGCGAAACGCCTTTGATAAGCCATATGGGCCTCTCTTTCTGCGTTTGTTTTCGTATATATAGAAGAAAGTGGACGTACAAGTGGTTGGTCAGTGATATAAAAGGGCGCGACCTAAATTATCGTTAGTAGTCAAGACATAGACACTTGAAATTAGGAAAAATAAAAAGCGCGGGAAGCCTACGCTAAGTTAATAGAAGATATAAACCCTTGTCTTGTAACGGTTTATTATATAAATTTTACTGTGTTAGCGGTCACACTAGCGGTCACACTCTGCATGAAAACCCTTATCAAATACCCTCCACAAAGCCTTTTATATAGCCGTTTCCGTGTACGATGCATACACTGGCCAAACGCGCGATGTAAAAACATTATCCGGCGGAGAGAAATTTAACGCATCACTTTGCTTAGCGCTAGGAATGGCAGATGTCATTCAAGCATATGAAGGCGGTATTT